>JAHEAM010000597.1 GCA_024642765.1 Planctomycetaceae bacterium | reverse complement strand
CATCCGTTACGGTAAATTCGGTGCGACCCGAGAACAAATCGAAAAAGCGGCTGATCTCGCCTGCGTGACTTCGTTCCTAGTCGACCTGAAGGATGGCTTCGAAACATTGATTGGTGATGACGGAAGGCTACTTTCCGCGGGGCAAAGGCAACGCGTGGCAATTGCTCGCGCGATAGTTGCCGACCCGCGAATCTTGATCCTAGATGAAGCAACAAGCCAAATCGATGGCAAAACGGAAACCGAGTTACATGCCAGTCTGAAAGATTTTGTACGAAGAAGAACGACTATCATCATCACGCATCGGGCCAGTTCACTGAAGTTAGCTGACCGAGTGATCGTAATGGATGGCGGCAAAATCGTAGCCGATAACAACGTTGCGGAAATTGCAAATAGCTCATCTGAGTTTCAGTTCCTGTTTTCGAAATCAGCTTAATCGATTTCAATCGAGCTTGTTTTGAAGCCGACCCGAAAAAAAATAAGCTTACTTTGGTGTTAGTTGCTCGCTGCGAAATGCCAATTGCGAATTGACCACGAATCAGTATTTTTCCAAAGTCTTGGCTCCAAAACAAATTGTCTTGTGCGTTGAATATTACCCAAGTATCCCAGCGTCTTGGGGGTGATAGCGTTTTTTCGAGGTATCTTGGAAAACTTTAGATTTTGTTCTGAATCGTGGTTTTGGTATGTCGATTATTTTAGTAAATGTACTCAGCCAGCCAGCGCAGATTTATGCTGTTGACGAGCCTCGTACTTAGACCAAAACGTCCATCGTCCAGGAGTATTAGTGTGAGAGTGTTTTCAAAACTCTCCAAACATCGCCTAAAACTGTTTGGTGGAAACAAATCAACACAACCTAGCAGTGGAAAGCAACGCGTGCTCTTCGTCTCACACGAGGCGACGAGGACCGGTGCGCCGATGATCATTTTGAACATCCTGCGTCACTTTCATCAGCATTGTGATATTCAGTGCGAGACGATCCTGCACAATGGCGGTCAATTGGTTGCTGAATTCGCTTCTGTTTCAACCGTGGACTGCTTAAATTTACCGCGTCAAGCGGGGGACGAGCTCAAGAACAAGGTATCGAAAATCATCTCTCGTGAGCGTGGCAACAGACCGACTATTGCTATTTGTAATAGTATGGAGTCACGCCATATTGCCGAAGAAATTGCCTCTCACGACATACCCATCATTTTTCTGGTTCATGAATTGCCTTCTAGCTATTCAGAAGAAGACTACGAAAATGTCTTTCGGTATTCCGACCAGGTTGTTTTTCCAGCTCAAGCTGTTCGGGAAGCGGCGAAACAAAAGACTTCGTTGCCTGAGTCAAAAATCAACGTATTGCCTCAAGGCCTTTTAAAACCTCAATTTGGTCAGGGCATCAGTCGAGAGGTTGCGCGGGAGCAAATTCGCAAAGAACTTAGATTGCCCGCTGAGAGTTTTATCGTTTTGGGCTGTGGCACACTCGATTTGCGCAAGGGGATCGATCATTTCGCAAACATTGCTCGTGAAACGCTTAAACAAAACTCGCAGCCGGAACCTATTCATTTTGTGTGGCTAGGCGAAGGTCCTCGCTGGACACATTCTCCCTTTCATTACGTCAAACTTGATCTTGAAACGTCCGGTTGTTCACCGTTTGTGCACTTTATTGGTGAGCGTGCGAACGTAGAACCGTTCTTTATGGGTTCCGATGTGTTTTTGATGTCGTCTCGTGTTGATCCATTTCCATGTGTGATTCATGAGGCAATGGCGGCAGGGATACCAATCATTACATTTGCTCAAAATGGTGGAGCGAGCGAAGCGATTGCCGGTGGATGCGGTCTTGCAGTTCCGTATGGGAACTATGTCGAAACGGCTAATTCAATTCGTCTACTAAAAAACCAGCCCGAAATCGCAAACGCCATTCGCTATGCCTCGAAAGAGCGAGTGCAGACGAAGTATAAATTTTCGACCTACGCGGAAAAACTCGTTGAATTGGCTGAAGAGATTGCTAAAACAAAAATGTTGGCCAAACCTCGCCTTTACATCGAAAACCAAGCCGCATAGTCTACGCGGTCTTGCGCCAAATTTTCGCAGGCGCGTTTTAAAATTGCACTGCTGCAAGCACGAAGCGCGAGCGAGCGAACATTTTCCGAAAAAACAGGTTCAACTGTTTGCACTTCGGGATTGTTTTGTTGTGCTTCGCATTTTCATTTTCTCTCGCGATTTGTCGGTTGTAGTTTTACCCGCCCCCCAAAATATTCAATTTGGTGGCTGACTTTTCGAGCGTGTTTTTGCGGAACTCTCGCTCAAAAACGGAGCTGTCCCAATTGGTAGTGTTCGTGAACGCGCTGCGGCAGTTTGCTAGATCCAGTGCAACAGACTAAAATGTGTCCGCCTCAATTCTGCTTCCGTTCTGCCCCCGCTTTTAATGGCCC
>JAHEAM010000142.1 GCA_024642765.1 Planctomycetaceae bacterium | reverse complement strand
CAATCCGTGTCTCGACTTGACCTTCCCTCAGGCGTCATCGTTGCAGCAATACTGTCAGGAATCCACGAGCCGTTGTGTGGAATGCTAATCAATACCGGTGTGTTGCCTGCACGAAATCGAAAAGGCTCCATGTTCAAAACCTCAAAGCCTACTTTTTCGTCGATTCGGATTTTGTCTCGTCACTCAGCGTCTTGATGCGGACATTTTTGAATTCCACCCACATTGGTGCGCCGGCATGAAGTTGCAGCGCCAACACACCCTCAGTTAACGCTAGGTCTGGATCATTGTCAGTAAAATCCATTACTAATTTGTCGTTCAGAAAGTGTTGGATGTGCTTTCCCTTGGCGACGATCCGGACGTGATTCCAATCGTCGAGTTTGAATAGCTCCTTGAACTCTTCTTGCGTTACTAAGGTACCCGTGACTTCTTTTTTTCCGTTAGCATTCCAAACAGCCTGCTCGGCAATCTGACATACTCGCCCTCGCTTCCCGCCTTCTTCGTAGATAAAGGCCGACACGTTAGGAAAATCGACTTCGTTGCGTATCTCATGTTGGTAGCCGCGGACAACCCAATGATTGTTGACGCCCTCCGTGATGTGTTTCGAACGGTATTGTATGCCAGAGTTATTCGTTGCATTGCAACGAAAATTTAACTGCAATTCGAAATCCGCTGTCTTGCCGTCTTGCCAAATCAAAAACGTATTTCCTTTGGCCGCATTTTCTTTGGTCGTCTCGCCGTGAATCGCTCCATCACGCACGGACCAAAGTCGCGGGTCGCCACTCCAACCAGTTAAGTCCTTACCATTAAAAATCGTTTTGAGTCCATCGTCTTGTGCTGCCGGCGGAGCTGGAATTTTCTTAGGTTCGTCTTGACCATAGATGGAAGCAACCGAAAACAGCAGGCACGCTACGAGAGTAAACCATTTAGTCATTGCAAATTCCAGTCAATTTTAGTTCGAAAAAAAGCGGGGTGCGTTTGGCACAAACATGGGGCACTCGCCTGAAACTTACTGGTGCGAGACTCACCAACTGCCTCGATTCTAATCGAATCAAACGCCGACGGGAATTATCGTAACGTTTTATGCTATTCATCCAGAGAAATCAGGAATCGATTTTTGTTGAACGCGAGGTGTTTTGCAGAATGAACTTTGGCTGAAACGGGGCCTTTGCCCTGCTGAAAAAATCCGAAGTTAATTTTTTTCGCCGATTCAAGCTCTTCGGATGCAACTACGATTTGCTGCTTCCATTCCGACGCCTTGCGAGTGTTGGGCGGGACATCGACCGTGGCGTTTCTTAAAAACTTGCCGCTTTCATCGCAAATCATAACGAAAAAATTGCTCGCTGAATTGTCGAAAGTTTGCCATGTCAAATCAAAAACCAGGGCTTGATCTTCGCGGCGACTCATTTCATACGACAACAACTTAGCCGTACCCTCATATTCGACCAAGGGTATCGGTTGATCACCAGTCGCGGGTTGGCTAACAATACTTTTTGCAATGAAGTCCTGCGACTTTTTGAATTGCAAAATATAACTTCCGGAAATCACACTGCCAACCAAACAACATGCGAAAACGCGAGTCCCGATCGCGTCCCAACGCGGATTCATGATAGATTGGAACGCGGCCAGCCAATTGCCCGAATAGATCTTCATCAAACCAGAACGTGCCGGCATCTCAACCAAATGGTACAATACGATGGATGCGAGAATCGAAAAGGAGGAAATAGCTACCACAACAAGCCATGGTGACGGAGTACCAGAATTAAAAAAAAGACTCTCGGTTACTGAGATCAAAATAGAATGCACCATGTAGAGCGAGAAACTTATCTCACCGAGGTAAACCGACAACGGCCGCGAGAGCAACCATGCAAACGGACCCTGCGATCGCGAAAAGACGTAAATCAAAAATGCGAACACAGGTGCGAATCCGAAAAACCTCAGCCAATCGACCAAAGGTGCAAATTCAGGAAAAGTCGTTTTATAAACATGTTGACGGTGATACCCCAACAAGTAATACCACGACGCAAAAAACAAACCGATCACCATTACTTCCCAAATGAAGCTTGCGAAAAATTTAGGGCGTCCCACGCTCCAGTCGCGGACCTGAAAAAGCCGTCGGGTAACAACTCCAATCATGAACTCACCGACCCGGTAAACTGGATTCAAGTGCACAACAACAGTCGGGTTATCAAGGCTTTCGGTAAACGCACTCCAATTATTTTGGAGAATGACGCCCAGAGCAACAAACCAAACCGGAACAAACAAAAACAGTAGCTTGCGCGGCAAGAACAAAAGTAACGGAAACACGGCGTAGAAAAACATCTCATTTGAAATGCTCCAACTGACACCGTTGAATGAAAAACCCCATTGATAACTGGGGATCCAAGTTTGAACCAAACACAAATTGGCGATCAACTTAGGCCAATTTGTTTTCAAACCAGTCGACAAATTGTTCGGGCCCCAGAATACGGCGACCCACAACAGTAAACAAACAAGGTGAAGTGGCCAGATTCGCGCCCATCGCTTAAACCAAAAAACACGGATGTCTTTGAAACTATGCATTTGCCCGAGATAGACATGGGCTAAAATAAACCCCGAGAGCACAAAGAAGAACGAAACAGCCCCATCCCCAAACGGCAATGCAAGACCCAAATCTAAGTCTGGGACTTTGTTTTTGATGTGATGCAGCACAACACTGTACGCGGCAATAAACC
The DNA here is from genome assembly GCA_024642765.1 of Planctomycetaceae bacterium. Lineage (GTDB taxonomy): Bacteria > Planctomycetota > Planctomycetia > Pirellulales > Pirellulaceae > BJ22. Next base: position 6,118 of record JAHEAM010000142.1, on the reverse strand, counting down.
GCAGACCCGTCAACGCGTTGAGCGAACCGCCGCCTTCTTTGACGTCAATCGCCACTTTATTTTGGAGTAAACCTGTCACGCTTCTTGGTTTTTCTCAGCGATTTAATTATGTGTTAAGGAATTCGATTGCCCCTTTATAATCGCAATGCCAAAAAACACCCAAGGCGTATTTTTGCGTTTTGATGCTTCGCGGAAAGATCGGCGCCTACCAAACGCCAATCTCCGAGTGGAAGGCGTTAGAATTTTGGTTTGCCAAACACCTCAAAACTGATAGCAACGATCGAAATGGCGGTAACATCTCAGTTAACCGCTCTCGCGTCGATAACTTGACTCAAAACTGATTGCGGCGACGTGGTACAATGCCGATTAGTACCGTCTTTTGCAACTGCTTTGTGAGTGTTTCTCAATGTATTTCGTTTCCAAATCCGGAATCCAATCCGCAGTACAGATTATTCTCTCCATTTGTTTCCTCTTGATTCCAAATTTTTCATTTGGAAACGACGAATCACTGGAGGAAAAACGTCCGCCCAACATCTTGTTCTTCTTCGTCGATGATATGGGATGGCAAGACACTTCGGTTCCGTTCCACATCGAACCGACCGAACTCAACGCAATCTATCGAACTCCCAATATGGAACGTCTTGCCGCTCAAGGCATAAAGTTCCGCCAAGCCTATGCCTGTGCCGTTTGTTCGCCGTCGCGCATTAGTCTGATGACCGGCATGAACTCCGCGCGGCATATGGTCACAAACTGGACCCTCAATAAAGACAAACAGCCCGACACCGATCGACCAGAAGTCCGCGCTGCCAATTGGAATCTAAATGGCATGTGCGCCTCGCCTGGCATTGAACACACGATTCACGCCACACCACTACCGCAATTACTCAAGCAAGCAACCTATCGAACCATTCATTGTGGCAAGGCTCACTTTGGCGCTAACGATACGCCCGGTGCGGACCCACTCACGCTGGGATTTGATATCAATATTGCAGGCCACGCAGCTGGCGGACCGGGCAGCTACTACGGCACCAACAATTTTAGTGCAGCCTTTCGGAACGGCGGTGCCGTTTGGGATGTGCCAGGGCTCAAGAAATATCACGGCCAAGACATCTATTTGAACGAAGCACTCACCCGCGAGGCCATTACTGCGATTGAAAAATCCGTGCGAGACAAAACGCCGTTTTACTTGTACATGGCGCACTACGCCATTCACGCGCCGTGCGAACCCGATCAACGTTTTGTCGACAATTACAAAGATTCAGGGCTAACGCCTTTCCAAGTAACGTACGCCTCTATGATCGAAAGCATGGACAAATCGCTCGGCGATTTAATGGATTGCCTTGTCAAAAACGGAATCGACAACAACACTATCATCGTTTTCATGAGCGACAATGGAGCGGCAAGTCACGCGCCGCTCAACAAACCGCTACGTGGGCATAAACTCACGCCCTACGAAGGCGGCACGCGCGTGCCTCTTATCGTGCGGCATCCTAGTATGACAAAACCGGCCACCGTCTGTGATAAACGTTATGTTATCATCGAAGATATTTTTCCCACGTTTTTGGAAATGGCGGGCGTACAAAACGCATCCCAAATTGGCGGCCAGATTGATGGCGAAAGCTTCGTGCCCTTATTGAACGGCGAAATTGCGAGCCTCGACTACGAGCGGCCGATCTTTTGGCACTTCCCCAACACTTACGATCAACCGCCCTACAGCTCCGTTCGCAGTGGCGACTGGAAACTAATCTATCAACACACAACACAAACCCTTGAGCTCTATAACCTCGCGAACGACTTAAGCGAAACCAAAAACTTGGCCGAATCACAGCCGGAAAAAACGAGGACTCTCGCGCAAATTCTGTCGGAACATCTCCGCGAAACCAAGGCCGGAATGACGATCAAACGATCAACAGAACAACCGGTGCCATATCCCGATGAGGTCAAATTCGACAACCAAAAATAAAACGGCTATTTATCGGACGCGCTGTCAAGATATTTTTGCAATGCTGCCTCAATGGTACTGGCCCACAATGCGTAGCCTTCAGCGTTTTGATGCAAACCATCGGCGACGAACAGCTCCGGTTTGGGTTTGCCGTTCTCGTCCAAATATTTATCGGCTGTTTGAATGAAGAAACAGCCTTCATGCTCGTCAGTCATCTCATTCAATAAATTGTTCGCTTGAGAAATCTTCCCCCAATGCGTGAAGCGACTTGGTGTAGGCGTAATTTCAATAAAGTATACTGGCGTGCCAGGGAGTGACTTACGAATTCGTTCAAATGAAAACCTCGCCAGTTCAAGGACTCGTTCGGGAGAGATATCGCGTTCCGCGTTTCCAGAAATATCATTCGCGACAAAGATCACGATGGCTTGAGGATCGTGTCCAGCGATCAATCGGTCAATGTATACCGCCAAATCACTGAATCGTGCACCCCCGTAGCCACGTCTTACTGACTGGCGGTTCGGCAAGTCTTTGTCGATAGAATACCACAGCCGAATGCTCGAGGACCCCAAAAACAATATCTGCTCCGGTCCAGCGACTTTCTCATTGTTGGCTTCCTCGAGCTTGACAATTTCACTCTCCCACTCCACTGCCGCTGCGCGAATATCCGCCAGCGGATCGTTAACCTCTTGTGCCGATAACGTGCTCGGCAGGATCAAGCAACAGACTATTAAAATCAAGACCGGCTTCATGACGTTTTCCAATTGCAATACCTTTCGATTGAGCAATGAGCCTAGTTTGCGAGACGCTTGCGAACAATCTGCAGATGGTAGTTGATATGCCCGACGAGGATATATGCTAACGCCCGGACCGTCACGGGATGATCCGATGCCACTCCTCGATTGTCCCAGGCTTGGCGTTTGAGCCGACGCATCAAGAGCAAGTTTGCTTGGCGGCAAAAAAGGAGCTCATCGACGAGGACTTGTAACGATGGCGTTTCGTAGTCTTGATTTTCAATGTAAGGATTTTGATCCATTCCAGGCAGGGCCTGCAAATCCCCAGAAGCAAAACGATGCAGCCGATTGCCAAAAATTCTTTCCGCATCGATCAAGTGCCCAACCACTTGTTTGATCGTCCAACTGTAGGGCGCATGAAGCCTACTGGCGTCTTGCTCAGATACACCTTCAAAAAAATCGCGAAGTTTGCCAATTTGTGAATGGGCTAGTTCGAGCAAGTCCCCCTTCGGAACAAGCTGGATATAGGTCGAGTAGAATTCAGAATACTCGTCCGGTTCAGGCGCACGTGTCGCTACGATTTGGGGCATGTCATATTCCTAACTTCGAAAATATTCAATTGATTGCGCCGATGAATTTGGAAACATTGACAAATGTATCGTAGAAGCCGCTTCCTCCGCCCCAGTCCGTGGGCTCCTCTGGAGTCAGTGTATTGACCGAGCAGGCATTGTCCAGTGCATCACCAAAACCACCGAACGGCATCCAAGTCACTCCTTGCTGAACACGAATCGACACGCGACACTCGGCGACAATGGAACCTTGATTGTTAGAAATAAGCGCAAGAGCACCATCGGCGAGTCCTCGGTCAATGGCATCTTGGCTGTTCAACTCGATAAATAACCGACCCTCGCGTTTACGATGTCGCTCAACGTGCGCATAACTTGAATTCAAGAAATGTAACGTCTTACCCGTAATCAACTGCAACTCACCAGCCGTCGCTCGGCGAATTTCTCCACAGTTGGGTAGCGGATCAAGCCCCTGATCTTCCATTTTTTTTGAATACAACTGGGCCTTACCTGAGCGTGTTTTGAAACCACCGCTTGCGAACGGTCGCCAATCGCGATCTTCGTTCAAACGAACATAGCCTTCTTCCCAAAGGCGTTCGAAGGTGATGTTTGCAAGCCAAGGATGATTGCTCTTAAGCGCTGTGCGAATCAATGCTTTGTCACTTTCGAATAAATAGGGCTCCGTGCGCCCCAACGCGACAGCCAACCGCCGGAAGAGCTCCGTGTTTGAAACCGACTCCCCAACCGGCTCAATCGCCGGACGGTTCATTGCCAAATAATGATGGCCCCAAGCCGGTACGATATCCAAGCTCTCGATCTGACTGGTCGCTGGCAATACATAATCGGCATACCGGGCGGTCTCGGTCACAACCAAATCGTGAACTACCGTAAACAAATCGTCTCGGCGCAGGCCTTTGATGATTGCTTGTTGGTTCGGAATGGAAACCACAGGATTGCAGTTGTAAACACACAAACTTCGAATTTGGGGACTTAGCTCCGAATTGCAAAGGTCTCTACCCAAATCACGCATGTTCAATGTTCGCACGTCAGCTCGAGTGCATTCTGGCATTTGGAGCCCTGCACCGTTCAAAACAGAACTCTGCAACGCTCCGGTTGATCGAGCCAACCCTCCACCTCGATGCCGCCAAGCGCCAGTCAAAACAGGTAGACAGGCTAGAGTTCGGAACATCATAGCACCGTTTCGATGATGCTCCATTCCAATCAAGGGACGCAAGACAGCAGGCTGTGTCGTTGCGTATGCGCGGGCAAATTGCTCGATGACTTCGGGGGATAGTCCGGTAATTGCCGCTGCCGTGACTGGCGAATTGTCACGTACACGCTCGACCAATTCTTCATAGCCTTGGGCATATTGCCTAACATAATCGTGATCAACCAAATCATCGCGAATGATGACATGCATCATAGCCAAAATGAGGGCCGCATCACTTGCAGGACGGATAGCAAGATGCCAATCAGCCTGCTCGGCTGTCCTTGTTCGAATCGGATCGACGACAACGATTTTCGCGCCGCGCGAACGCGCTTCCGTAATCACTGGCCAAAGATGCAAATTGGTAACGATCGTATTCGTTCCCCACAACACAATGAATCGACTGTGAATCAATTCCTCGGGGTCAATTCCGAAGCCGTTTCCCTGTGTTGCTGCCAGCCCCTCGTGAGCGACTTCGCCGCAAATATTTCGTTCAAGCTTGGTGCAACCCAATATGCCAAACAGGCGACGGTCGAGTGAGGCCGTCTGTATCATTCCCTGATTGCCTGCCGAACTGTACGGCAAGATCGCTTCGGCGCCTGACTCCTCAATGATCTGTAGCCAATTTTCAGCAATCGCCGCCAGAGCTTCTTGCCAGGTTGTTCGTTCGAATTGGCCGGCGCCCTTGTTTCCAACGCGTTTCAATGGATATTTGAGACGACCCGGGTGGTAAACACGTTCCAGATAATGGTTCACTTTGGCGCAAAGCGTACCGCGAGTGAATGGATGATTCGGGTTTCCGTAAAGACGATTGGCCCTGCCATTGGCAACTTCAACTAGCCAAGAACAAGTGTCGGGACAATCGTGGCCGCACGCCCCACGAACAATCGACAATGTTTCGGACATCTTGTATTTCCTTCACTGTGCACATCAGATGATATGCAGATGGCATCAACGTCGAAAATTCAGATCACAGAGCCTATGCCTGCCAAATGAGTTAATTACTGGGATAGACGTTCAGAGTATTCTACGAAATCTGAATTTCCCAGTGTTACCAACTCTTGCGTATTACTACCCCGCGACACTGTATTGGATTGACAATTGCGAAAACAACCCGCGCAACCTCCGGCGTTTTCAGGTTTTTGGTGACGCAGGCCAAATACATGACGGACCACGTGAACGGCCGCAATGACAATCACAATCAACGTCGGGATGATTTGCCAATCAAACATCTATGCAGACTCCAAAAACACATTGTTTTTGAGCTGGGCCAAGACAAATGTTGTGCGTTGCGGTCATAAACACCTAACCTCCTAACCAAGTTCCAATTTGGTACGTCAACAATGCTCCAATGTACGCGAGTACCGTCATGTACGTGAACGTAATCAACGGCCAACGCCAACTATTGGTCTCACGCTTGATTACAGCCAAGGTCGAAACGCATTGCGCGCACAATGCAAAAAAGACCATTAACCCGAGTGCCATCGGCAGAGTGAACAATGGGCGTTCTGAATCGGCCCATGTCGCATTACGCAATGAATCTCGAAGGGACTCCGATTCCTCGTCAATGTCACCCCCTAGACCGAAGATTACCCCCATCGTCGAAACCACGACCTCGCGAGCCGGAAAGGCCGCTATGACCGCACTCCCTACGCGCCAATCCCATCCTAAT
>JAHEAM010000141.1 GCA_024642765.1 Planctomycetaceae bacterium | reverse complement strand
CTCTCGCCACTTTTGTTGGCCCATTATTAGTTGCAGGCCAGCGCGTGATGTCCCGTTGCTGGACATTTGGTCCAGGTAACGTTTTGCCGCCTCGGGATCGTTATTGATGATGGCTAATCGTGAAAGGACTGAGGCGGCCAAATCGGCCTCACTGGTACCAGGCCAACGCGACAACACGTCTTTGGCTAGCATATCGAGTTTATTCAATTCGAATTCTCGATCGCCTTCGGCATTTTGTTCGTACAACGCCACAAAAGCTTTGATACCCAATCCGGCAGTTTGCCGAGACCAATCGACTCCGGACAAGCGTTCAACAGCAAACGTGCCGAGCGTCGCCGTGTGGTAGTAGTTGCCTTGAGCATAATGCGCGAATGCCTGCAGGTAACGCACATTGTTGGCGTCTTGAGGTTCGACTTCTTCTAATGAAAACTTCAGAGCTTGATTCAGTCTAGCGAGCAAGTTTTTCGCCGCTGCAGTTACTTTTTGTTGGGCGGTTACAATTTGAGCTTCAATTCCCGAGGCGTCAGCGGGGGCTGCTGAGGACAACGATGACTTGAGGCTGTTGAGTTCATTGATATTGTCTTCCAGGTCAGGCAAAACCTTTACTGCTTGGGCTTTAGCATCGGTGAAAGTCATGGCTTCGGCCAACCCTTCGTTTTCGTTCTCGTTGATTTCAACATTCCAAGTCGTCAGTAAATCGCGAGCCGTTTGTCGAGAAGCTCCGGACGTGCGTGCAACTCGCGTTGCCATCGCAGCTGCCAACCGGTTGTTACGGGCTGCATCCGTAGTTGACCCACCATCGGCTTGGATTTTCGTTGCCTTCGCTCGGTAGGCTTGCGCAAGTCCCAGTTGGATTTGCGCCCAGGTGTCTTGCTGTTGTTGGGAGTTGGTGAGATTCGCAATCATCGGTTCGAGGTAGAAGATGACTTGTTCAAAAGGATAAGGGTTGATGTTGTTCCAGACATCAATTGCAACGAGCGCAGCCGCCATTCGCAGGTTGCGATTATCGGGTTTGTCTTCGATTTCCAATAGTTCTTTTACGAGCGTCAAGGCTTCTTGAGGCTGTGCCAACTTGTTCAAACTTCGAGCGGCATAAAGGCAAGCATCAGCGCCGGCACTATAGGCATGATATTTGTCCCACAGAATTTTGTATTCGGCAGCAGCCTCGCCCAGCAATCGTTTTCGTTCGGCGCCTCCATCGGTATACGTATCGGCCAGGTACTCTTTAACTAGCGGCGACCGCAAGCGAACTTGGGTGTACAAGTTTTCTAGTTGTTTCAATTCGGGCAACAAAGCCGGGTTCGACCGGGAATTGGTTGTCAGCTTTTCGATCTGCGGTCTAAGTTGTTCGCGTGCCTGTTCGAAAGCTGAAAGACTATCTGCGAATGCGGTTTGCGCCTTGAGCATCAAGTCGGCTTTTTCATTTTGGGTAAGGCGATCATTTTCGCCCTGCCGCAAATACGATCCGCCTTGACGAAATCGTAGGCTGGCCAACGTTTCAATGGCTGATGCCTTCAGATCGGCGGAAGCATCCGATTCCATGAAGGCCTTTAAGATTTCTTCAGCCTGTGCCAGTCGTTCGATTTGAACGGCAATACTGCGTGTTGCCGCGGTTGACTGCACCAAGTTTTCGACTTGTTCGAGCGCAATGCGTTCACGAAAGCTTTCAGCCACGATTCGGCTGGACTTGGCTTGCTCCAAATAGTCATCGGCCAAATCGTAAAGGCCTTTTGCCCGCAAGGCTGCGATAAAATCCTGAGCAGGTTCTTGGGAATTGGCTGGAGACAGAAATGTAAATAAGATGAGTCCATAGGTTGAAAATATGAATCCGATTTTGTGCCAAATCATCTCTGTTCTCTCTAATGAGTCCCTCTCGCGTGCCTGATCATTATTACAAAAAATGTCCAGTTGTTGTGCCCGTACTCCAAAATTCATTATTTAAAGGCGCCTTTTCTCAAGTCAATTCAACATGGCTTTTTGAGAGAGCATTTTTTTGGCCTTAGTCCTTAGGCGAGCTGCTTCGAATGGGGTAGAATAAGTTTTATGGAAGAAATCCACATAAAAACCGATGAGTCGATTGACTTGCGAACACGGCGTTTGTCGCCTCCGCTAGATTATTCTTCAAGGACTGTGCGAATGCGATTGTTTGCGCTAGTCGGCGGCTTGATGATTGTGGTGATCTTGATGTCGGAGGCGCGAAAACCCGAGCGTTGGCATTGGCTCACACTCTTTGGTCAAAACGGAAACAAACAGCCATTAGTCGCTGAGCCTTGGACAGTTCAGGATTCCGACGGCAAGAACGGCAGCCCCGCTCAACAGGAGCCTGTCACGCCAGAACCGGTCGCAGGACAGGACACGAGTACGGAACAAGACCCAACTGCGTCTGGCGTTCAAGCCTCTCCCGGTCGTTCACTGCGATCGGAACAAGACTTTTGGCGTGATGTGTTTTTGGAGTTGCCTCGCGAGGATCAAAAAGCATTTTTCGGACTCTTGCGAGATCAAGATTCGGGAGCCATTTACACACCTGCGGACAAAGAAAAGTTACTTGATCTGCTGGATCGCGTCGATCAAAACGTTCAAAGTCACCTGTTACAAGTCATACAAACGGCAACTCAAAGTAACGGGACTGAGTCGGGCGTGCCGGTAACACAGCCTCTCTTAGATATAACAAAACCCTGGACTGACAAAACACTGCCCTATTTGCGTAGCACGGTTCGCAAGGATCTGGAGATGCTCGATTTCGATCGGGCGCAACTGGCACTTTTGCGTTCTTATTTCGAAAACGCAATGTTGAGCCTAATTGAAGATCACGGGCAGTTGTTGTCGCCGATAGAGGGCCCCGGATGGTTGGTCGTGTGGGATCGTGTGTTGAAAGACAAAGCCGGAAAATACCGAACCGTCACGCATTTTGACTTGAGTTCGCAGCCGGAAACCTATCGAGGTGAACCAGTCGAAATAGACGGAATGGCGTTATTGATCGAGCGTGTCACGATGGCCAAAAACATTCTTGGCGTTGAAGAATATTATGTAATCTGGGTTCGAAGCGACGAAATTGGTAAGACTCCGTTTTGTGTGTACACATTGGAGTTGCCCCCCGGAACGGAGTCGTTCGCAGCACGTCGCGTTTCGGTCAAGTGGAAGGTAAAAATTGACGGTTACTTCTTCAAGATACGGACTTATGTGGACCAACAAAGTAAAGTTGGCGAATGCCCAATGATTTTAGCTCGGTCATGTATTTCGCTGCCGGTTCCGGTGACCGCGTCGAATGACGAGTTTCAATGGAAGGTGCCGTGGTGGTTCATTGCAGCGATGCTCAGTCTGCTGGCTGCCTTGGCGATCGGGATCGCAAAGGCCGTCTATGATTCATCCAAGGCGCGACGTTACAAGCCATCTCCCGAATTTGAAATGCAGCTTAAGAGCGGTCTCAAAAAACTCGCTTCGGATCCTGATATTCAATCGGATCGCGAACGAGTTGCGAATTTGGAATAGTAGGCCAGTTGTGTTGAAATCAAGCCCGAATCACAAGCGAGTGAATCAGCACGTCCTACATAAGCGTTCATTCGCTTGCGTCTCACGCTTGTATTGTTTTTTTGCGACGGTCGTCGTATTCGGGATAGTTTGGAGCGGTTCCGTGTCCCGTTCACAGGCACAGGATGAATGGCCCAATCTCACTGGATTTGATGCGAGTGAGATCGAAGGACTTCGTGATGAGGATTTCGAATCGCTTGATGATCCCTATATTCGCAGCCTGTTGTCACTCAGCATGGTAGCACCTGAACGCGAACTTGAGCGAACAGCCAATGAAGCGCCTTCTGCAACGTTACTCGAAATTCAAGCTCAGCCGAGTAAGTTTCGTTTTCACATTTTGAAGCAAAGCGGCTATGTGCGGCACGTCGTAAAAGTTCGCGCGGGCGTAGGCTTGCGAAATGACGTTCCGTTTTTTTACCAAGTTCTGCTGGAAGATGAATCCGGAACCAAAGCCACGGTATTGAGCATAGACGTTCCTGACGTTTGGCTAGTTCAGTCGGAATTGAACGAGGCGGTAAGTTATGCGGGGCTATTCGTCGGTGCGTTGACTGAACCCTTAGGCAGCGAGACACCCGAATGTTTGTTTGTCGCCAAGCAATTGAAATGGAATGCAAGCCAACGTACGAATCTCGAGTTAAGCCAAAGTCACAAACTCCTGTCCGACAATGGATTTGATCTCGGGTTATTCGATGTCGTGACCAAGTTTGACCGGCAGCCAATGTCAGGTGAAGAAGGCGCGGCGTTCTATGATTTGCTTTCCGCCGTCGAAAAAATATCTGAACAAGAACGCACCCATCAAAACGTCGCATCGGAATCGCAAAACCGGCGCGGAGTTGATCTTTTCAATCTGTTGCGACAGCCCACCAATCGAGCTGGCGAATTTGTGCGCATTCAAGGGAAAGTGGTGAATGTCACGCCGGTCTTTGCCGGAACAGACGGAGACAAACCGAGATATTTCCAAATGGATTTGTCAGTGCCGATCGGACAAAAGAGGATCTCGATTGACGGTCCTAATGGCGAGAAACTTGTTTTTCGAAATCGTTTTCCCGCGACACTGGCTGTGCCTAAGCTATTGGCCGAGATACCGGACTTGAAAGGGGAGACCATCGTCGCGCATGGTTTCATGTATCGCTTTTGGAATTACACATCGATTTTTTCAGAGCAAAATCAGTCTTCTTCGGGGCAGTATAGCCCGCTGATTTTCGTCGATCGCATCGAGACGATTGCTCGAATACCGGATCAAACGACTTGGGTTGTTCCCAGTTTGTTAATTGGGTTGTTGGTGTTTGTTGTCGGATTGGCGATTTTTATTGGACGTGGTGATGGGCAGTTACGAGCAAGTCGTCGCTGCCAACGCTTGCCTGCAGAAATCTTTGTCGACCAACCCAAAGAGACAGAGGCGACCGATGACCTATCACCGTGATCTTTCGTTTGCGGGCTTGAAGGATTTTATGTTGTCGGCGATATTCATTAACTTAACTTGTGTCACAACAAACTATGAGAATCTGGAGTGAGCCGTAACATGAAACGCGCAAAAATTACCGTTGTTGGTGCTGGAAACGTGGGTGCAACGACCGCGCATTGGTGCGCGTCAATGGAGCTTGGCGATATCGTCCTGTTGGACATTCCAGCTGCAGGTGACATGCCGAAAGGCAAAGCCTTGGACCTAATGCAAGCTTCACCGATTATGGGTTTTGATGCCAATGTGATCGGCACATCGGATTACGCCGACACGAAGGACAGCGATGTGGTCGTGATTACTGCGGGCATTCCCCGCAAGCCAGGAATGAGCCGCGACGATCTCTTGGCGACGAATGCCAAGATTGTCTCTGCTGTTTCCGAAGAAGTAAAAAAGTATAGTCCGAATTGTATCATTATTGTTGTCAGCAATCCGTTGGATGCGATGGTGCAACAGGCACAAATGACAACTGGTTTTCCGGCCAACCGTGTGATTGGCCAAGCGGGCGTATTGGATACTGCTCGCTATCGCACGTTTATTGCGATGGAATTGGGATGCAGCGTCGAAGACGTTTCGGCCATGTTGTTGGGGGGCCATGGCGACACAATGGTTCCGATGCCAAGCTGTACGAGTGTTGGCGGTATCCCATTGAACCAATTGATGGAGCAGTCAAAAATCGACAAACTGGTCGATCGAGCGCGAACCGGTGGCGCGGAAATCGTTGGCCTGCTGAAAACGGGCAGCGCCTATTATGCTCCTGCTGCTGCGACCGCGCAAATGGTCGAAGCGATCGTGAAAGATAAAAAGCGATTGGTGCCTTGCGCCGCTTACTGCGATGCAGAGTACGGGGTCGGCGGGTACTACGTCGGGGTTCCTGTCATTCTCGGCGCGAATGGTGTTGAGAAAATTATTGAACTCGAGCTTTCGACGACTGAACGTGCGGCGTTTGAGAAGAGTGTTGACGCTGTGAAAGAATTGGTTTCATTAATGAACGGCTTGATGGCGAACGCCTAGTTTTGCTCAAGCGATTGCTGAGGAATTGGGCGTCTGTACTGATTCTTCAAACACTGAAACATTTCAAAGACGCCGATTGGTATACTTAGCGGCTGACGCCGGCATAACAGCTCCGGCGTTTGGCCGCTTTTCTTTTTTGCCGCGAGGGCTACTAGTTGTCTTGCGTAGAAAAAATGAGAGTAGTTGCGGCACTCGACCGCTATTCCTAAGTTCATTGCTAGCGGAAATCGTCAGTGCTGTTGACGATCGATGATGCGGTCAACTAAAACGGTCTGGCTCGGTTCAATCGCCATTTCCGGAGTTGAGTCTAATTATGAATCGCATTCAGTTAAGTCCGTTGGCCACGTCCGAAACTGCAAAACGAGTCGCGCCGTCTCAGGTTTGCGAGAGCCCTAGCAAATTTATCATTGCGCAACAACATCAGTTGTTCACGCCCATGCACTACGAACGAAAATATGCTTACCCCTTAATTGTTTGGTTTCATTCGGCAGGCGATGATACAACTCAGTTATTGCGAGTTATGCCAGAGATCAGCTTGCGAAATTACGTCGCCGTTGCCCCGCAATCGAATCGAGGCAATTCGCACAAAGGCTATTTTTGGGAGCAAGCTCCGGAGTGCATCGAGCACACGCAGCGTGCGACACTGGAGGCAATTGATCATGCCATTTGCCGAATAAATATTTCCCAAGAAAAAATATTTCTCGCAGGTTACGGTGCGGGTGGCACCATGGCAATGCGCGTCGGAATGAAGATGGTAGATCAGGTCGCCGGCGTCATTTCGATCAACGGTAGTTTGCCGCAGGGCCTTACGCCACTAGGGAACTGGAAGACCTGCCGTCAATTGCCCGTCCTCTGGGCGCACTGTCAAAAATCGCTGGAGTTTCCGGAAGAAAAGCTTTGCCAACAACTCAAGTTGCTGCACGTCGCGGGCTTCAACGTAACTGTTCGACAATATCCTTTTGGTGACGAACTACCCTCTCTCGCGCTTCGCGACACAGACCGATGGATCATGGAATCCATTCAATCAACGATTGTTTGATGAAACCGATATCTTGAGAATGCGGTCGCATAGTAATTGCGCAGAAAATACGATTTGATTGGGGTCGTCCAGAAGTTTCTTTGACGAATTGAGTCGTTCGAATCCATTGACACAGCTTCAAGTCATCTGTAGAAGTTGCCTTCGAAATGCGTCGCGTTGAATTTGATTTCGCAGTGCCTGCGATACTTCAACCAGCGGAAGAAAACAAATGACTTTGATGGAAACGGAGTTCCTGTGCCAGTCTTTGAAAAAGTTAACCGGCCATCGAATGCAATTGACACTTTGGTTTTGCGAACGATCGACCAGTTGATGCCCGAAATAAAATCTCGCGGACTGAATCTGGATTTGGACTTGGATCATGTAAGTGTCAACCCGTTAACGGAAGACATGATTTTGGCTGTACGCAGTTTGATCATCAACACGATTCAATGGGCCGGTCATCGTTCGGATATCGCTATTACGCTGATTGACTCGCCAGGAATGGACACGCCCGGGCAATGGGAACTGGAGGTCTGCGATCTCTCAGCTCACAGTTCCCCGAATACCGAGAGTTGGCCGAGTGCGAATCATGTTTTACAATCCCATGAATCAAGTTCGGTCTCACCCCGTTTTCCAACGATCGCATCCGCCATTCATGCTGCCTCGCGATGTTCAGGAATGATCGAGGCCTGGCATTGCCCACAAGGTGGAATTGCAATGATCCTAGTCATGCCTAAAAAAACTTCAGAGCGGGCTGCTGCCTAGCATAATCAGGATGACCGAGTCGCTGACGTAAGGAACCTTTCGATGGCCAACAATATTTCATTCCTGCGATCGCTTACCACAGGTTGGGCGCTCCTGAATCGCTGGCAACAAATCGGAGTTGCCTGTGCGGTTGCCGCCGTAGTAAGTCTCGCTGCTCTTTATCTAACCAATTCCAAATCGGCGATGTGCACGCTTTTGGAAGGCCGCGAGCTGAATCCCCAGGAAATGCAAAAAATCCAATTGGCTCTTGGACAAGCAGGAATTGTTGATTTTGAAATCGAAGGTCAAAGCGTTCGTGTTCCAAAAAGTTCCGTGATGCGCTGCCTTCAAGCAATGTCTGACGGTAATGCCATCCCTGCAGATATGTTGGCCGGTGAGGATGCGTCGCCAGCCATCAATATTTTCATGTCGCGATATCAACAAGACTTGGTACTTCAATTTGAAAAGAAAAAACAGATTCGCGAAATGGTTGCCAAGTTGCCTTTTGTTCAACAAGTTTGGGTTCAACTGGATGTCGGTTCGCAAACCAGTATGATGTCCAGTCCAAATTACAGTTGTGTTGTTTCCGTAATGCCACGAAATGAACGCCCTTTAATTGCTGAACAACTCCACACGATACGCCAAATCACGCTGGGGTCGGTCGCCGGAATTCAGACAGAAAATATTGTTGTCACAGATTTGAAATCCGGCTTGGCTTTGTCAGCCGATCTACCAGTCGAAAAAATCAACCGCTCGATTTCCCAGACTCAAAATGAATTGCACCAAGATCGAATGTTGGAGGAGGCTATTTTCAACGCAGTTCGTGATTTGGGACAGCCGAAAGTCTCGGTTGTTTCCGTCGGCAATCGTCAAAATGTAGCCGTCTTGCCGGGCAATGAATCGTGCTCTGTTGTTTCGGAAGAACCACGTAACTATTTGAGCGCCACAAATACGCAAGCACGAGTTCCCAGTAGTCTAGCTGGCTACCAACCGAAGGCTACCGAATTTGACAAATCGGAAGTTGCCCCTAGTGACGACGTCAGAAAAAAAGTTCGTATTGAAATTCCAATTGCTATCATC
>JAHEAM010000002.1 GCA_024642765.1 Planctomycetaceae bacterium | reverse complement strand
GTACGACATCACTCAGGGCCGCTAGGTCAGATGTCGAGCCATAAGTAAGTTCTTCAACGAATATCTTCCAATCGCGTTCAATGACCGGCCAATCCTTCTTTAGGAAACGTTTGAGCTTTGTACTGAAAGCCGGCGTCGTGTCTTCCGCATGATTGGTCATTTTAGCGAACGAACTAGCGGTCAACGGATGGCGACTAAAAAATTCACACGCCGCCCAAGACCAAGCGTAACTTTCGACGTCATGAAACTGAATAATGTCCAAATCGAATACTTGGTCCAGTGGTTTTAGTTTGTTATTTTTCCGTGCGGTCGCAATCAAACTGGGGCGGCCCCAATAGTCGACTTGATCTCTGCGTTGGGGCTTGAAACCAAGTTGAAGTTCACCGTTTTGCCAAGAATGAAGGCCCAACATTTCTGCCATTCCTTCGCTATACCACGCTGGCCCCGAGCCACCGAGGAACCACTGCATGAACGAATGCGTCCCCTCGTGCAAAACAAGGTGCCGAGTGTAGTAATCGCCGGGTTGCTCCAAAACCCAAAAATGATGGCCATGGTTGTATCCCGCCGGAAAACGCGGCACAGTACTTGGCACACATCCGGCCTCGCGAAAACGATCGATGTCGCGCATCAAAAAACCGGTGACCTTCCAAGCACTGGCTTTCGATTCTTTAATATCAAAATAGGTACACCACTGCGGTACGGCAGCGTCGAAAACGGCGGATAGTTCATCCTGCGCTTTGGCAGAAGGAATATCTGTCCACAAATCCAAGTGTTTACTAGATAAGAGACGAAATCCCATTGAAGTTAACTTTTCGGCATCCAAATCCATGGGCGCGGGCATCCGTGGATTGAGTTTGCTCATTGCCTCCAAATTGTACTGTGCGTTCGCTTCGGCAGCATTTAACAACCATCCACCGATCGCAAAGATGACGATCTGCATGGAACACTGCCACCGATTGATTCGCATCTCTATTTCCACAACGATAAAAAGGATGTTTGCCTGTTACAATTTCGTTTGAAAACGCTTCCGCACTTAGACCAAATTCGATTGGATCATTTTACTATGTTTAGCTGGTCAAAGCGAATTGCATCGCTGATTGTCTATTTTTCGACGCGGCGACATTTTGTAGTGGCGTGCAAAATACTATTAGCGATGTTTGGCCTCAGCGGCACCGGTTGCCTTTCTGAATCGACGAACGAAGTGGTCGTTTATGTCGCGCTCGACAAAGAATTCTCGGAACCTCTTCTGAAAAAATTCGAAACCCAAACAGGGATTCGCGTTCGCGCCAAATACGATGTCGAAAGCAATAAGACCGTTGGACTGGCCAACGAATTGCTGCAAAGCGACCAGCGTAGCCGCGCGGATGTATTTTGGAACAACGAAGTCCTGCACACTTTCAGATTGCAAAATGCCGGCATGTTGGCATCCTACCATTCAAAATTCGACGATCAATATCCTGAACAATTCCATTCGACCGATGGTTACTGGCACGGGTTTGCAGCGCGAGCGCGTGTGATCATCGTCAATACGAATATTATACCGAATTCCGCCGATCGACCTGATTCCATTCGCGACCTAGCTAACCCAAAGTGGAATGCCAATTGTGGTATCGCCAAACCTTTTTTTGGAACCACGGCCACTCATGCCGCAGTTCTATTCGGCATTTGGGCAGAAGAAGACGCATTCGAATTTTTTAGGATGGTTGCCAAAAACTGCGTTATTGAAGGCGGCAACAAACAAGTCGCAAAAAGCGTTGCCGGCGGAAAATACGCCTGGGGAATTACCGACACAGACGACGCAATCATCGAATTGGATGCGGGTGGACCAGTCGCCATTATTTTGCCGGATCAACAATCTGACGAACTTGGCTGTTTACTAATCCCGAATACATTGAGCATTCTGAAAAACGCAGAAAATCCTGTTCAGGCGCAGCAGCTCATCGACTTCCTACTCGACCCGGCAACCGAGCAGTTGCTGGTAAAAAGTTCGAGTGCGCAAATCGCATTGGCGAAAGACGCTACGGATCAATCGCGGGCTGTCCCAGTACAGTTCAAGCCAATGGAAGTCGATTTTGCTGAGGCTGCGAAAGCTTGGCAGACCTCTTCGGAGCAATTGCTGAGAGTATTTCAATAAGAAAACTCTTGCGAGTTTTGTGTAACGACAAGCATCATGCAATCGTGCGAAACGGCACGCCTCGCACAGTTTAATCTATACAGATTGTTCCGTTTGCAACGCTGGTAGCATAAAAATCTCAAGCATCGAACATGAGTGATTGAATGCTAAACTTTTCTGATTAATTGTGTTTTGCGGGTATCAGATAACTTACCATTGAGGCAACTTTAGGGACTAGCGAAAGTTTTAATCGGAATTGGCGATAGTGAGTAGCAGTGGACGAGGCCTGGTTGACTTTGACGGTACAAGGGGAGTTTCTTGGAAGTAACATACTTGACGCCGAATTATTGAATCAGAGTTTGCTCTCAAGGCAATTTTTAAGCGTTTGCAAAATACTTTTGGCTAGTGCCGAGTGTGTTGTGTCTTTACCCACTGACAGCAAATTGTAAATGCCAAACGCGAATCCGTAATTCAAGGTCAAGATATCCTGGTTGAAGTAACCTGGAATCTTCGACTGGCCGCAAAGGTGATTCAATGAAAAAATTCTGTTTTCCCTCGCTACTCGTATTCACTGCGAGCCTTTTCGTCACTGGCTTTGCAGACGGTCAACAAGTACCTGTTGGTAACTCGTTCTTGAAGGTGTCTTCCGGAACAACACTGTCTGACGCTTCGACCAGCCGGACGCCCTATAACAGTATTCCTGTCGTTGACTCCAAAAACTACGTAGCCAACACCAGCTACGACGGCGGTTGCGATGCAAGTTCGCATGGTTGTGGCAGCGGCAGTTGCGGAACCTCTGGACAATTGCGTCCTGGTTTCTTGACGTCGATTCCAGCGTTTCGGCCTTCGATTCTTAAAAGCGAAGGCTGCTACGATTGCTTCATTAGCCCGATCACTAATCCCGTCTATTTTGAAGACCCTCGTTTGAACACTGAGGTGCGCGGCATTTTCTTGCAACATCGCGTGCCCCAAGCAGCAGGCGGTGGAGCAGTTCAGTTGTATGCCATTCAACTGCGAGCTCGCATTAGTGAAAATGTTCAATTGATCGCAACAAAAGACGGATTTGTTACGTCCAGCAACCCATTGATCGACGATGGTTGGGCGGACTTGGCGTTGGGTTTGAAATTTGCTCTATGGCGTAATCCAGAGAATCAACGCTTGACAAGTGCGGGATTCACGTACGAATTGCCCTCCGGTGAGGCATCCGCATTGCAAGGAAACGGCGCGGGTAATTTGAACGTATTCTATACCTCCGGTCGCCGAGTATTTGATCGAGTCAACTGGATTAGTGGTGGTGGTTTCCGTCAACCATTGGACCGGGTTGACGAAAGCACCGTGGCCTACGGCTCACAGCACTTGAGTACAAATATTGGTCCAAAGACCTGGGCACTTACGGAACTAAACGTTCAAAAATGGACGGGTTCGGGCCAAGGTGGTATCCCGGGTGTGGAAGGCGGTGATTTGTTTAACTTCGGTTCGTCGGGAGTGTCCGGCAATACCATCGTGACCCATGCTGTCGGTTTGAAATTTAAACCTCGTCGCAACTCCGAGATTGGTGCTGCGTTCGAATATCCACTGACAAAACGTCGTGACATTCTTGACAATCGCATCAACGTCAACTGGACAGTACGATACTAAGCACGACGGATACAGGACGTAGCCTATTCCAAAGCGAAATGCCCACGCGGCCGTTCGCACCACGAACAAGCGGTTTGGTTCAACTTTTATCAAAAAACCAATCTGCCACAAAAATCGAATTCCCAAGAGCCGTTCCCTTTACCAGGAGCGGCTTTTTTGTTTACTTGGTGTACTGGCTTTCGGTTGACTGCGCGACCAATGATTCTTTGCAAGGAAATGCCACCGTGAAAGTCGTGCCGTGGTCCTTCTTGCTAGTGACCGACAAATGCCCATTGTGTGCATCAACAATACACTTGCATATTGCCAAACCCAGTCCCGAACCCGTTTGTAATCGAAGCTCACTTCGAGCGCGAGCCGTGTCAACGCGGTAAAACCGATCAAACAACTTGGGTACGGACTCGGATGCAATGCCCTCACCAAAATCCTGAACAAACAATTCAGCGAACTCTCCGTTGTCTTCAGTACTGACAATTACTTTAGCAGCTGACCCAGGTGGGTCCGGCTCCTCGCCCACTTCCCCAGCGTCCATTCCCTTTGCTGTTGAACTGTCACTGCCTTGGTTCCCATAGACGATCGCATTTTGAATCAAGTTCGTGATGACCTGTGAAACGCGTCCCGGATCAATCCAACAGAGGGCAGGTCCGCCTTGAACAACGAGCACGATTTTTTTCTCGTTCGCAAAAGGCTGTAGAAACGCAACGCCTTCTTTCGCCAGTTCATGCAGATCGCATTCTTCTCGAGCAAGTCTCAAGTGTCCTGCTTCTGCGCGAGCAAGCGTCAGCAGACTTTCCACGAGCGTCTGCATTCGTTGTGCTGCCGATTGGCACGTGGCAATTGTTTGTTGGTACTCCGCTGCCGAGCGTTGCCGATTGAGCGCAAGTTCACAATGTGACAGCAAAACGGAAATTGGTGTCCGCAACTCGTGGGAAGCGTCAGCAATGAATTGCGATTGCTGCTCGAATGCTGTCTCAAGCCGAGTAAGCATTGAATTCAAGATTGATCCCAACGACTGCAACTCAGTATCCATGACTGACGTATCAACACGCTCAGTCAAATTCGTTCCAGAAATCTTAGCTGCTGTTTGCGAAATTTGTTCGATAGGTCGAATGGCGTTTCCAACCAGCCACCAACCGCCTATCAATCCGAGCGCCATCACGCCGATACCAATCAATATCAGTTGCACAAGCCAATGCGTGAGTCGGTCGAGCTGATGGTGAACATCACGCCCTACGACAATGACGGTATCGCCTGGCCCGCGCAGCAAGACCTCGTGGCGTTCATCAATGCGACGATTGGCAATGGCATTTCTCGGTTTTTCAAAATCGACAAGCACTTCGCCCGACTCATCGCGCAATACCTTGCCATCTTTGGAAAAAATTACGAAGTACAACGATGCATCGTCTGGACTCAACAGTCGCGGTAGTGGATCTCTATCCCGCTCCGCACTATCGAGAGGTCGTTGACCGCGCATTGGGCGTCCAGGCCTTCGCGGGTCTCTAGGCAAGCCCATTGGTGGTAATCCCAATCGGTCCGGCAACTCCATCGGTACGTCTTGTAGACTGGCATTCAGCTGTTCGGGAGGAAGAACTCGCAAGACCCCCTCGATGACGTGGGCGCCACTCATCAACTCAGAATCGATTTCGCCAAAAGTCGAATGACGAAGCTGCCGATAGAATGCAGCAGCAAAAATGAAAACCACGATCGCCAGAATCAAAGCATGCCAAAATTGCAAACGCCAACGCAATGAACGCGTACCCCTGATTGGAATTCGCTTATCAGGAATAACGTTCCCCGCCTCAGTCATGGATGAGGTATCCTTGTCCACGTCGCGTTTCAATAAAGTCGGCTCCCAATTTCTTGCGAATATGAGACACATGTACATCGACCAAATTAGAAAGGCTATCGTCGTCTTCACCAAAAATATGCTCGTAAATCATCGTACGCGATATTAGCTTGCCACGATGCAAGGCCAATAATTCAACGAGTGCATATTCGCGAGCTGTTAGGGCAACCAATTCGTTTGCCTTGTACACGGTGCGGTTTGCAAGGTTAACAACAATGTCATTGAATTGCAAAATAGAACTTGCGACACCCGCAGCGCGCCGAATCAACGACCTCACGCGAGCAACCATCTCGTTTACGGAAAACGGCTTAACCAGATAATCGTCTGCACCGGCGTTGAGTCCACGAACGCGATCGGGTACCTCGCTACGAGCGCTGAGAATCAATACGGGAGTCGACTTGGTTTTCCGAAGTTCTTGCAAGAACTCCCAACCGCTTTTGATCGGCAACATCAAATCCAAAACGATCGCGTCGTAGTCCCATGCCTGGGCTTTGATCAAACCCGACTTGCCATCCGCAGCCAAATCAACCGCGAACCCTTCTTCCAACAGGGCCTGAGCAATTGCCCGGCGCAATTCAAGTTCGTCTTCGACAATGAGTGTGCGCACAAGCTCTCATCTATTTTAGGTCAAACAAATTGACAGTAGGACTGCTGAGAAAGGACGCCGCCATTCCGTTTCGCAAAAGGCTGGTGGAAAGAAAACGCGAGAACACTTCAGTGACATGCACTCGCGTTTCGGAAATTCTATCAAGCACGCGATGATTTGTTTACTTGTCGGAGGGTCGTTGGGGTCGCGTGGGTCGTGGTTGATCTTCACCCCCACCGCCCACGGGTCGCCCTGGTCGCCCGCCTGGACCACCCGGCCCCTGACCGGCGCGTCCCTGTCCACCGGGACCTCCCGGCCCCATGCCAGGCCCAGGCATCTGCTCTGCGAACCTGGTTAATTCATCACGGCTCAACATGCCATCGTTATTAGCATCGAACTCAAAAACGTGATCAACAAATCGCTCTGGGTCGCGCGGTGGTGGGCCGTCAGGTCGTTCACCGCCTGGGCCCGGTGGACCGTTTGGTGGACCACCTCTGCCTGCTGGTGGCCGGCCGCTTTCGTTCGCACTGCGATCACGTGATGGTGGATTGCGTTCTTGAGAATTGCGCTGTCGAGGACCGCCGATTCGTTCGCCTGGTTGGCCGTCTCGCGGAGGGGGTCCTCCAAACTCAGGTCGAAATTCGTCTTCGGTTAGTTGGCCATCTTTGTTGGCATCTAACGAATTGAGTGCTGCGACGGCCGCAGCGATTTCTTCTGCCGAAATGACGTGATCATGATCGGCGTCAAGAACTTCCATAATCGGATTCTTCGGCGGCGGACCGTGGGGTGGCCCCTCTTCGCCTTGCGGCGGTTGAGCCTGCGCCGACGAAACTAATAAAATTGCAGAACCAAAAACTAGCCATTTAAATCGTTTCATTACCTGTTCATCCTTTGCAAATGTCTTTGTCGCAAAATACTCGCCGGCAAACGCCGGACTTCATATCGGTTTACAAAGCATACCGAATGCTACCTGAAGCAACCATTAAGAATTGTGTTACAGTCGAAAAAACTTAGCAATCGATCATTAAAATTGCAGGTACTGCGATCACTTTTCAAGTTCGGCGATCTTCTTACGAAGTTCCTTATCCCTCAGGCCAACCGCCGCGATGAGGCCGTCAGGACCGACAACATAAATCGTTGGAAATCCACGCACGGACCACTGAGTTGCCAAAGGGCCTTTTTCACCATCCCAGGCCACGTCCCATGTTAACTCGCTCGATTCGACGGCATCAAGCGTGACCATGACATCGCTGTCAGCCATAATACTAAGAATCGTTAGGCGTTCACCGTATTCTTCCTTGAGTTCGCGAAGATCGGGGTACATTGCTGCGCAGGGTCCACATCCTTTGAACGAAAATTGGATGATAACGGGTTTGCCGCGTTGCTCAGCCAGTGACCACTTCTTGCCATTCACCAGTTCGATTTCAAGAGCGGGAGCGTTTCGCCCCACTCGAAGATTTATTTCGTTAAAAAGCAAGCCTGCTGCTTTTTTTGCCAGCGTTGGTCGTTGCGCGTGACTGCTTTTGTCCACCTGCAGTATTTTCCAGTTTTCGTCGACGCCCTTGACGTTTGGGATTTGAAATTCAGACTTCGATTCAACTAAACCCTTGAGCAGATTCGCTGCTTCCAACTCGATTGATTCAATTCGATCAGTTGGCATTCCATTTTCAAGCTGATGGACGTTGGATTCTGGCTCGACTGTATAGCGTGGCTCAGCTCCAGCATCTAATTCTTTCTTTCGTTCAATGCGAAATTCACGGGTATCGCGCATGTAGAGGAACCATTCCGCCAAAGAGTACTTTGCATAGTCTCGATTTCCTGGGCTTGCGTTTGGGGCCGCGATAATGTTTCGCAAGCAAGATTCGATTTCCATGTCAACATTACCGCACGGGAAATAGAGAATGACATACGGCAAAAGTTCATTGTTGGCATACGCTGGCAATACCTCCAACAACTTCCGCCTGCCGAGTTCTCGCGCGTTTTCTGGTATACCTCCGCCTGCAGCCGAAGTCACCACTGTGCGTAATGCCAATAGGCCGACATCCTTGCCTCGATTTCGAGATTCGAAATCCAACAGCTGTTCAACGTAGTTCGTATAGGGATCATGGTCCCTTTGGTATTGGACTTGGTCGCCAATTTTTTCGATTGCGCTGTACCTCTCCCAGAATTCCATTGCGGCGGCATCCATTTCGTCGCATATCGCAAGGAACTCCTTTTCCGCATCAGAAAACGTTGTTGGGGACGCTGGCTCTTGAGAATAACCGTAGGTTAACAACGTCGAGAGGAACGCCAGCAACAACATCGAAATAAGCAATCTCGACATTTGCGATCTCCATTCAAAAAAACTCGCGCTTGTGCACTCGCAAAAATCATTCAGGTCGAATTGGTAATTATAGTCGACGTCGCAGGCGGAAAAACAAAGCGTTTCAAGTCGGCATTGCCCTTCTAATGCGAATTTTCGTTGGAGCGACTCGGCACAATTGGCTTAACGTTATCTTCAGGGTTCCACGCTAAACTATTAACTGAGTTTCGGGCGAACGCGTTTTGAATCGGGAAAACTATCGAATGACTCGAGTCTGGATCGTTGTGTTTGTTGGCGTCGCGTGCGTGGTGGCGGCTGGTGGATTTGTTTTTAGCCAACGAACCGGAGGCCGTCCTCCTATGGACGATGGTTCGCCTAGCAACATGGTTTTGAATTCGGCGGCGAAGGCGACGCCTGTGGATGCCAATCTTGAGACTACCGCTCAGGATCCTTCCCCCCTGCCCTGGTCGCGATTTCGCGGCCCAAACGGAACGGGCATTAGTAACGAAAAAAACATCCCAACCGAATGGAGCGATTCAAAAAATTTGTCTTGGAAGACAAAGCTACCGGGAGCCGGCGCCTCTAGCCCTGTTCTTACGGATCGATTTGTATTTGTCACTTCGTATTCGGGTTACGGCGAACCGGACAATAGGTCCGACAGTGCCGCCGACTTGGTACGACATTTGAGCTGCGTTGATCGACAGAACGGGACAATCCTTTGGTCGCGTGAAATTGAAAACGACGCCAGCGAAGATGCCTACTCGGGAATGGGCGTACCAGAACATGGCTATGCCACGAACTCACCTGTTGTTGACGACGAACTTGTGTTCGTGTTTTTCGGCAAGTCCGGAGTTCTCGCCTTTGACTTCGAGGGCAAAGAACTCTGGCGCGTTTCGGTTGGCAAGGAGTCAAGCAATCGACGTTGGGGTTCGGCCGCGAGTTTGACGTTGTACGGCGACCTCGTTATTGTGAATGCTGCCGAAGAAGGAAAAACCATTTTCGCACTCAAAAAATCGACTGGCGAAGTCGCCTGGGACGCACCAGCCGCCAGCCTGGAACTTTGTTATGGTACGCCAGCGATTGTCCACGTCGATCAATCGCGCGATGATCTTGTGCTCGCAGTCCCGGGAGAAATCTGGGGAATCAATCCCCAGACCGGCAAGTTAACTTGGTATGCAGAAACGTCACTAACCGGCAACCTATCACCAAGCGTTGTGGTCGATGGAACCACAGTCTATGCGTTCGGAGGGTACCGTTCGTCTGGGAGCGTCGCGCTTACAGCGGGCGGAACGGGTGATATCACCCATTCCAATATTCTCTGGTCCAGCCGCAATTCATCCTACGTCGCAACGCCCGTATTGCTCGACGGAAAACACTATTGGATTGACGATAAAGGCATGTATTACTGCAGCGATGCAAAGAACGGAGAATTGATTCACCGTGATCGCGTTCCCAAACTCAACAGTGGACATCCGATCTATGCGTCGCCGATCGCCGTAAATGGACACCTCTATTTTCAAACACGAACCAGTGGCGTGATCGTCATCGAGCCGTCCGACGAAATGAAAATCGTCGCTCAAAATGTTATCGAATCTGACACAAGTGTATTCAATGCAACCCCCGCCGTTGATAACGGGCAAATATTCCTGCGATCCGACAAGTTTCTCTACTGCATTGCCGACCCAACAGTGGTGCAAGAAACGAATTCAAACAACTAACTCAAGCGAGCAATCCACAATGCGTAAGAGCACTTTCACTTTGTTGACGATTATATTTTTTACATTGGCTGCGCAACCGCTGTTGGCCAGTCGGCAAGAACAAGCTGCGCCTGCTACCGAAACACCTGTAGAAAAAGACGCTC
Source organism: Planctomycetaceae bacterium (assembly GCA_024642765.1). GTDB lineage: Bacteria > Planctomycetota > Planctomycetia > Pirellulales > Pirellulaceae > BJ22. The sequence continues at coordinate 24,272 of JAHEAM010000002.1, read as the reverse complement.
TAGAACCGCTCAGTGGAAAGTGGTTTTTGAAGAAAGGCGATACGCCGATCTATTACTACCAAGACGGTGACCGACTCGTCGATTTGTTTTCCTATCATACACAAGACTCAAATGAAGACGGCATCGATAATATCAGGCTGCGTCACGACGAAAAATTCCTGATCATGGAGAGCCAGGGCTACCCGAATCACCCAACCGCGATCTTTCCCAACAGCGATAATCCCAATTCCATTCGCGTGCAGCAGTTTACCTTTCGCTTGCCGCTTGAGCCCATTTTGGCCGATGAGGTTACACGATTACCAATGGGCCCGATCGGTACGGCCATGAATGGCGTGGTCTTCTTCAATCCCTTCGAAATAGAAGGCATGAATGCTGTCGAGGGCTACACCGAAGTCTGGCTTGATTCTTGTTGTGGTCACCCACAACAAACGGGCGTTTACCACTACCACAAATATCCGACCTGTGTGAAGTCACCATACAAGGACGACGGCAATCAGCATTCGCCGGTAATCGGCTTTGCTTTTGATGGCTTTCCAGTTTATGGTCCTTACGAGGCAGATGGAACGATGGCCAAGGACTTGACGGGGCACCAAGCACTCGACGGCTGCAATGGTCATCGTGACGATGCGCGGGGCTATCACTATCATGTCACACCCGGCAGATTCCCGTACATTATCGGCGGCTATGCTGGTCTCGTTGAAACGTCAAACAACCCTGGGTTGCGTCGCAAGTCGACCGGCTTAGTTGTTGACAACACACAGGCTGGCGAGCGCCACAAAGCCATCATAAAAACGGTTCGTCCAGGAACGGTAACGTCTGGCTCGATCCACAGAATTGAATTCGAACTCACTCCCGAGAATGCAACACGACGAAAGCTACCGGTTGGCCCACCAACTTGGATGCAAATTGGGCCCGTTGAAGCCACCAAGATTTCGCGTGAAGGCAACATTGTTACCGGCGAGTTTGAATTCCCTGCCGAAACATCTCTTGGCGTTTGGTTCGATTGCCACCTGGAGTTCGGTGAGAACGCATCACCCATGGTTCTCAAGCGAAACGATGTTTTACGCGTCGTTGACAAGTAGAGGACGCTAACTGGCGGCAAAATTCAAGAGAAAGGGTCCTAACAACATGCCGGCGTTCGCAATTTCGTCGGCGATCGGTTTACGGCGAAGCGTGAGTTCGGAAAACACAGTGGACTAGTCGGTCGCAAATTCTTCTATACAGGTCATCAATTCACGGCAATCTTCAAAAGCCGAATTGACCCCCTGCCCCGTGAACGGAAGCATTGCGTGACAGGTCGTCAATCAAAACGCTTCGTCCCAAATGCCAACGATCACACCTGACGGTACCCAGAGTTCCCTCAGGATTCGTCATCAAGTCGTTCGCTATTTTGCAATATGCCAGTTCTTCATCCGGAAAATGATCATACAGAAACTTCATTGTGACAGCTGGGTCAACAGGCGAGGAAAAGCTCATCTTCTCATTTTTTGGCAGAAATAGCGTACCGCGAAAGGAACCGTCCTGATTCGGCAGAGCAATCATGATGAAACCTGCCCTCGGCCAAAGATGCAAAGCATTTGAATCCAACTGCCCGGCGTTCGAACGCGCGATTCTGAATTCTTTGTAACTGTAGTTGCAGGGAATTAGTTGTCCACTAATACAGTCGGTATTGCACATCTCGCGGCGGATTGCTTTCAGACCGCAACTACCCCACGCAGTCTGTCAAACTTCTACTGCGTCGAATGTTGCTTTGAACATCAATGTTTAACTAGCGTATTCTCATTTGTGGACGTCTACTGGAATGCCTTGAGTAGTCGTTTCCATCGGCAGTCGCTCCGTCAATTTCCGGATTGCAATCGATGTTGCGGCCATTCCGAAGGCTGCAGTCACAAACGCGGCGGTGCCGTAGATCACCCGGCGTTTTTCGCAAGCGTGCGGCGAGTCTTCGGCGTGTGGGCAAATGCATCGAAAACCCTCGTTGTCCCAACTCGGTGCAATCGGTTCGCGAACTTCTTCCTCCGAGAATACAACGGGCAGGCCCACATGTTTGGTAACGTCGAAGCCTTGCTTTGAAAGCTCTTTTCGGAGAACTTTAGCCAGCGGATCGTAACGAGTTTCACTCAAGTCGACGACTCGAACTTGAGTTGGATCCAATCGTGCACCTGAACCTGTGACGCTGACAACTGGAATGTTGTTTCGCAAACAAGTTGCCACCAAATGGATCTTGGCTGTCACGTTGTCGATCGCGTCGATAACAAAATCTGGACGCGGTGTGAGCAAAGCATCCGCTGTCGTGGGATCGAAGAAGGCTTGGATGGCATCAACGGTTGCGTCGGGGTTGATTGCCCGCACTCGTTCGGCCAACAGATGGACCTTGGGTTGTCCCACTGTTCCAGGAAACGCTTGTAGTTGCCGATTCACATTGGTCACACAAACATCATCAAAGTCAACGAGTGTAAAGTAGCCAACCGCCGATCGCGCCAATGCCTCGACGGCATAGCTGCCCACTCCACCCAGTCCAAAAACCGCAACGCGTACATTTAAAAGTTTGCGAACATTCGCTTCGCCAACCAATCGAATGAAACGATCCCAGCGCCGCGGAATGCGCACCATGATTGGCGCACTGGAATCGGAATTCGCATTCAATCGCCCTTCAAGATCTGTTTTTTCCCAAGGCCGCGATTGTCGACGCTCGCGCGGTAAATCCAATTCGGGAACGGCACCATGGGGCGGGCACGATTTACTACATTCGGTTGGTATTTCTGAGTTTTCCATCGCGACACTCTAACAAAATCGTTTGACGATCGGCAAGTGCTGGAAAGGGTACTACGGGAATCGCGAATGCCAAATGGGCGTCACGGTCCCTTCGTTGGTGGGTGCTCCTGTATCGTTTCGTCTTCTGTCTCACCGTCTTCATCAGGAACCGTAGCCCAAGTGGGATAAGGGATCGATGAACCGCGTTGACTGCGCCAGAGGATTTGGTTGAGCGTGTCCTCCGGAGCCGCGTCAATTTGAACAAAGTTCAAAGTAGCAGATACAAGGGCATCTTCTCGAAGGACGGGATCACGGATCGACGCGGGACTTGGGTTGAGCTTATCGAGTGGAACGTTGGTCGCAACGGACTCAAAGGGAGTAAGATCTGGTGTTTGGGTGAAGCAATCGAACATTGGCGTCGCACTCGCGTCAAATTGATTCATTGGCGGCAAGCCCAAGATTTGTTCAATCGTACGCAACACGCTGGTCGTGTTGTATAGTGTGCTGACAGTCTTGCCACCGCGGACCGCGTACGGACTCGCACAATATGCGGTAGTGCGATACCCACTGATGTGGTCCCAGCCTGCTTGCGGATCGTCTTCAATGCAAAAGATCGCCATCTCGGGCCAAAACTTTGAATGGCTGAGTGCCTCGACAATGCGTCCAAAGGCCAGGTCGTTGTCTGCCATGCATGAAGCGGGTGTCGGACATCCACGACTTGTGCCGCTCGTGTGGTCGTTCGGCAGGCAAATAATTACCAATTGAGGGTATTCGCCACGTTGTTCGAATTCCTTGAGCTCTTTGATCACAAAATCGGCGCGGAATTGATCAGGAACTGACATCTCCCAACCAACGTATCCTTTCGGTGAAAATTCTCGGATCGATTCGACAGCAGGTTCGCTCTCGAAGATCACGTCCTTGTTTTCACCCTTCCACGTTTTGTAACAGGCCATGTAGTCGGGTTGTCCCTTGCGCTCCGGGTCGCGCCAACGGACCTTGGGCATCATGAATTCGCCGTAATTGCGAATCGAAATATTGTGCTTTCGGGCGTTGTCCCAAATGAATCCCGCTGTCGAGTAAGCCATTGCGTCGGCCTCATCGATACCCATACCATCGGGGTAGCTGCGCGGGAATCCCGCGAAACTTTTTTCCATGTAGTCGGTACTCATCGCGGTTGTTGACCAGTTGTGTCCGTCAGCGCTGAGAATGCCGGCACAATACGTGTTGTCGAGAAGGTGAAATTCGTCGACGAGCTTGTGTTGGTTGGGAGTGATGTCGCGCCCGAAAATACAAAGATCGGCGTGACCCCGACCGTTTGCTAGTGCCCCGAAGACTTGATCGTAAGTTCGATTTTCCTTGATGACATAGACGACGTGTTTGATAGGACTTGGCTCACCGATTCGCTCTGGCACGGGACGCTGCGGGGCATCGGCTCGCGGTGGCAAGAATGCGTTTTCGATTGCTTGCCGCCGTAAATTCAATGCCGCTTGATCGCTGTATTCTGCAAGTTGTTTTTCGTCCGGAAGGGGAAACAACGAAAGTGTGCCATGATAATGGTGGGTGTTAAACCCTTCGACACCGTCGCCCTGCTTTCGAGGCGTTTCGGGAAGGCCTTTGATGTTCGCCACGTACAAAGCATTGCGGGAACCATCGATCACCAAGGCACCCGGATACCAGCCGACGGGAATCATACCCATCAATCGCGAGTCGCCGCGCTCGTCGAGATCGAGTGCAATGACGCCAACAGCATTCTGAGAACCATTTGCCACGTAAAGTCGATCGCCAGCCTGGTTGAAACAAATTGCGTTGGGACTTGCGCCGAGCAAGTCTGAGGGAGAAACTCGTGTCCAAATGGTGTCGCTGACCTGCAAACTGGCCACGTCAATTACGGAAAGATTATCACTGCCCGCGTTCGCGCAAATGACGTGGCGACGATCGGGAGAAATGGCAAGATCACAGGCATGCCGTCCCACCAAGATCTCAGCCTTCGGTTCACCGGTTTGCAAATCGATGACGGACACGGAGCCTTCGTTAGCAATATGGCTGACGGGATCGACGCGAACTTCGGTGCCGCGCCCCGCTGGGCCAGTCAGGTCGTCGTCGCTCGGTTGACGCCCACCCCAATTGCTTACGAACGCCATGCCATCGAGCAAGACAACATCGTAGGGCAAGGCACCGACCGCAAACTCACGCAGCACTGTGCCTTTCACCAGATCAATTTCCAAGAGCTTGTTCGAGAGATTTCCGCAGACAAACAAACGCTGATTATCCTGGCTGATTGCCAATCCCGCGGGAACCTCTGCTGCTCGCCGTGGAGCATTTGCTTTTGGCAACGGAATGGTAAACGAGGGAGTAATATTACTTTCCGAATCAATGTCGAAGACCTTGATCGATCCATTAACGTTGCTCATGTACAGCTTGCTACCATCGTTGGAAAAGACCAGACCCAGGAAGCTCGCTTGTCCACTCTTGTCTGGTTTCAAAATATTGGTTGACGCAGGATCAGTCGGCGGTTCATGAACGGCATCATCTGGCAAGTCAATGCGTTGCAGGATTTCGCCAGAAACTGGATCGACCGAGAGTAACTCATTGGTCTTGCCAGAAACAACAAGCCGTCTTCCGTCAGGCGACAGTGCCAAAGCTTGCGGCCGAAGTCGCGACAACTCTACTTGGCGACCTGCAGGTGTCAAGATTTGATTGACGGGTGTAACGATCGCATCGGCGCGCGTGCGACCAACAAGGTCTTGATCGTTGGGAGCAGTTTCAACTTGCTCTTGTGCTGCCACAAATCCTGCATAAAAAGCAATGAGAGCTACTGTGAAAATTCGGACGGAATATTTTCGGTTCATTTATGACTTTTCCTTGCCTTTCGGACAAATGACTCGTTAGTGCCAAGTCTTCAATGACGAATATGCAGTTCGCCTAAGCTAAGAACTTTTTTAGATATTTGGTTACCAATGGAACGTCCTGTTCGGAACAGCAATCCTGCGTGACTCGCCCTGCAGCTGCGATTCCAAACAAAATTTTAGACGAGCCCCTTGGCACCAAAAACAACATCTTAACCGCTTTTCAGTGCGAATGCATTTGCGTTTTTTGCTGCAGCAGTACGTTCCGAGAGGTATTGCTGAAAATTCTATTCGTCATCTGCAATCTGAAAGCGGTACCCGACGCCGCGCACCGTTTGCACATAATCGGCGAGGCCGCCCATTTTTTTTCGCAAGCTGCGAATATGCACATCGATCGTACGCTCCAAGACCAGCGCGTCAGAGCCGAGCGCCGAATCGATCAGTTCCTGGCGATCGAAGGCTCTTCCCGGTTGCCGAATCATTGTGTCGAGCAGCCGAAATTCACTGGGGGTCAATTCCAACGGCTTGCCTTCAACCAAAACGCGAAACTTGACGCGATCCACAGTGACTCCGCCTCGCGAGACAGTATCGGAACCGCCAATAGTTGTGCGATTTCGGCGCAACAAGGAATGAATGCGTTCAAGTAAGATTTTCACGCTAAAAGGTTTGGTCACATAGTCATCAGCGCCAACTTTGTAGCCGACAATCTGGTCGACTTCTTCGCTCTTCGCAGTCAACATCATGATCGGAATGGTTTCAGTTTCGGGGACGGCGCGAAGTCGTCGACAGACCTCAAGACCATCCAGAACCGGCAACATGATGTCCAAAATAATGATATCTGGCGTTTTATTGCGTGCCTGGTTGAGCGCATCTTGGCCATCACTGCAGCGAATGACATCGTATCCATTTTGTTGCAAGTTGTAATCGAGTACTTCCGAAATGGCTCGGTCATCTTCGACCAACAATACTTTAGCCTTTGGCATTGTTACCCGCGCGATCATCATTGAATGAAGAAAACTGGCCGTGCTTATGCCTCACAATGTCGCCGTCGACAAAATAAACAACGTCTTCGGCAATATTCTCCGCGTGATCCGCCAAGCGTTCGATGTGTCGCGACGCAGAAAAGCAATGCAGCGCGGGCTCGATCATGCTGGGATTCGACTTCATCAACTCACGAAGTTCATTGATTATGTATTGGTTGTCAGCATCGACCGATTCATCGCACTGGATTACTTTCTTGGCTAAGTAAGAATCCGATGTGATAAAAGCGTCAATCGCCATTCGCACCATGCTCGCCGACTGCTGCGCCATCCCCGGCATGCGGGCTGGAACCGGAAACGCGGGATAGGCGTTCAAATCACGAGCGCGTTCGGCGATATTGCAAGCCAGGTCGGCCATCCGCTCCAAATCGACGTTGATTTTCATGATCGTCGTCAGGCGTCGCAAATCAAGTGCGACTGGCTGGTGCAATGCCAAGATCTTGAGGCAGTCTTCTTCGATGGAGACTTCCATATCGTTGATAATAAAGTCTGTATCGATTACCGTTTCAATATGATCAGACTTACGTTCGTACACGGCCCGAGTTGCCAGGTCGATCATTTGTTCTACGTTGCCAAACAATGCACGCAGTTGTGCATAAAGCTTGTCAATTTCTCGCTCAAAATGTTTGGACATATCTAACCGAACTTTCCAGTGACGTAATCTTCCGTCTGTTTCTGTTTGGGCTTGGTGAAGACTTGGTCTGTAACCCCTTCTTCCACAATGTGGCCTTGGTAAAAGAACGCCGTTCGATCGCTTACTCGGGCTGCCTGATGCATGTTGTGTGTGACAATCACAATTGTAAATTGCTCACGCAATTCAAAGATCAAATCCTCAACGCGCGCTGTCGACGCAGGGTCCAAAGCGGAACACGGCTCGTCCATCAAGAGAATTTTCGGGCCAACTGCGATCGCCCGAGCGATGCACAACCGTTGTTGTTGCCCACCGGATAGACCATGTGCTGATTGGTGCAATCGATTTTTGACCTCATCCCACAAGGCTGCTTTCTTCAGCGACCACTCAACCAAGTTATCCAGTTCCGCCGCATTGATTTTGAAATGCAACCGAGGCCCATAGGCCACGTTGTCGTAAATAGATTTCGGGAACGGCGTCGGCTTTTGGAAAACAATCCCGACGTTGCGACGAAGGTCGACGACATTGGTCGAACGCGAAAGCACATCGATATCACCGACCCGGAGCTTACCTTCGGCTCGAGCCGTCGCGACGACATCGTTCATGCGATTAATCCAACGTAGCAAGGTACTCTTGCCGCAACCGCTTGGTCCAATGAAGGCTGTGACCCGTCGCTCGGGAATCCGCAATGTCACTCGATGCAAGGCTTGATAATCGCCATAGAAGGCGTCAAAGTTTTCGATTTCAATCGCGGGCTGAAGGCCTTCGTCATTCATTTTTTCGGGACCTCGACCCGCTGCGCCTTCGACACCCATTGGTGCATGAGCATTTGGTTCGTCCGCGATGTTACGTGAAGGCATAATTTTTCTCACTCGTGACACAGGCGAACCTGCGGATTCGATTGTTGACATTTTCTAGCCTTTGTTTTTCTCGGCTCGGTATCTAATCAATACAGCGGCAGAATTCATAACTAGCAAAAACAACAGCAACACGATGATTGCGGCTGCCGAAAGCCCCTCGAAGGCTCGATTATCGTCTTGGGCCCAACGATAAATTGTAACCGGCAACGTCGGCGTAGAATCCATCAAGTTCGTCAATCCCAGCGTGGAACTCAAGACCCCACCCATTACCGCCAAAACAGGAGCGGCTTCCCCAATCGCCCGGCTCATCGCCAAAATCGCGCCCGTCATGATTCCGGGAGTCGCCGACGGAATCACCGTTCCCCGAACCACTTGCCATCGCGTTGCACCCATTCCAAACGCCGCCTCTCGCAACGAATTGGGAACGGCCCGTAACGCCTCTTGGCTGGCAATGATTACAATCGGCAAAATCACAAGCGCCAATGTCAAACCAGCCGCCAATGCACTTTTATGAAAAGGTAATTGCATATGATAGAATTCTTTTTGCGACGTGATCGACGCATTTTTGCCTGCGAAGACCGATCGTGAGCGAAGACCATCGTCTGATGGGCGACTCGCCCCCTTCGGCAAAACATTGAGCTCGAACGTCTCGCCTTTTGCGTTTGTCACCATCAAGGGTCTGTCGACAGAGTACAATGTTTGGAATTTGTCTTCGCACGGAAACGTGACGTAATCGCCGCCGATCGTTTTGATTTGATACATGTAGTGGATGCCGATTTCGTAATCCGATGGTCGGTCGGTCTGAATTTTTCCAAAAACACCGAACATGTAAACGAACGCGGTCACCCCTAAGATGCCATAGACGATTGACGGAACTCCCGCCAAGTTCGAAATGTTGAGTTGCACCAGATTGTGGAACCATTTGAGCCAGCGATTTCGCGGTCGGAACTCTTCCAAAAATATTGCCGTCCCAATCCCGATGGGTAGTGCGAACATTCCACAAATCAAGCACACCATTCCGGAGCCGATAATGGCCTGCCCGATACCGCTCTCATTTGGCTGGTTTTCGTGATGAGCATTCCACAAGAAAGAAGGACGCAACCAAGGAGCACCTTGCCAAAGGATACCGCTAATCAAACAGACGAGAATGACAACCACCAAGCTTGCGATCAACAGGCAAGTGATGGAAAAACCACTATCGAACCAGCGACGACTGCGATCGCGTTTCGTTTGGACATGGTCTTGCATTGGGAACAGGTCCTATTGGTAAACTTCTTGATAACGCCGCCGCACCCATTGCCCCAAAAGTGTGAGCATTAGCGTGATCAAAAACAGCACGACCGCAACTGCATAGACCGAATGATAGGCAATCGAACCGGGCACCACCGTGTCACTTTGAAACGTGTTGACGATGTAACCGGTCATCGTTTGAGACTGCAATCTTGGGTCGAGTGAAAATGTCGGCGAACTCCCAGCAGCAAGAGCCACGACCATCGTTTCACCAATCGCACGAGCCAATGCCAAAAGAAAAGCGGAAACGATACCCGAAAGCGCCGCCGGCAACACGACTTTCATCGTGGTCTCAAATTTTGTTGACCCTAAACCGAGCGCACCTTCGCGCAGTGTCTTGGGCACCGCCTGGAGTGCATCTTCCGCCAAGGACGTGACAAGCGGCAGACACAGAACACCCACTGCAATTCCAGCAGATGCTGCATTAAAAGCCTTAAAGCCATCGTCTAATGACTGTAAGAAATAGGGCGTTATGAAAACAATCGCCACGTAGCCAAGCACCACCGTCGGCACACCCGCAAGAATTTCAAGAGCAGGCTTAAGAATCGAACGCGTTCGCCGCGACGCATATTCACTCAAATAAACCGCTGTGATCAATCCAAAAGGTATCGCAATCAACATGGCGATCGCCGTGATTCGAAACGTACCCGAGAGTAATGGCAAAATGCCATAGTGGATTTCGCCTTGGGATTGGCCCAACGTCCATTGCGTATCCGTCAAGAACTTGCTCAATTCGACTTTATCGCTTGAGAAGAACCCAATCGAATTTGTCACAAGCATTACGATGATGCCAACTGTCGTGGCCAATGTGATCGTCGAACAGACAATCAACATTGCCACGACAAAACCCTGCCAACGTTGACTGGCAACCGCGGATTTAAGCCGATAGCTGGGAATCCACTGGCCGTCATAGGCTTTTTTGAGTTGTGCTTCAGCCATTGGACTAACTATTCAGCCTTTGGTTTTGAAACTGCGGGACCGCTAAAAATTTGGTCCAGACTACCTTCATTCTTCTTCCCGGTCGCGTCGTAATAATGCGTTCCAACCTGATCGTCGTCCAAAGTCTTACGCACGAGGTCGTACATTTTTTGTGGCAAGGGAACGTAGTCAGATGCTTTGACAATATCGACAATGTTGTCAAGATAGAAGGAAACGAATTCTTCGACTTCCGCTCTTTGAAAGGAATCTTTGTTGACGTAAATAAACAACGGTCGGCTAAATGGTTCGTAGGTTCCGTCTTCGATCGCACTCACGCTGGGTGGCACTGCGACGCCACTTGTGTTCACGATGGCCACGGCATTCAATTCGTCTTTGGATGCTTCGTAGTAAGAGTAGCCAAAGAAGCCGATCGCATATTTGTCGCCTTTCACGCCCGTCACAAGAGTCTTGTCATCTTCACTTTGGGTCGCGTCGGCACGAAGGCCTTGATTGTCTTTTTTGCCGAGGACTTCGACACAATAATCATGCGTGCCCGATTGGATACCGGGAATAAAAAGAGCAATTTTTTCGTCTGGCCAATCGGGGTGAACGTCTTTCCACGTTTTCGCAGCTGTGTCTTGGCGGAAAATGGCGATCAACTGGTCGATCGTCAGTTCTTTGCAAAAATCGTTTTCTTTGTTGACGACAAAGGTCAAGCCATCATAGGCGATTGGCATCTCATAGAATTCAATCCCCGCTTCGTTGCAGGCAGCGAGTTCTTTGTCCTTAATCGGGCGAGATGCATCCGAAATGTCCGTTTCTTTCTTTCCAAAACTGCTGAAGCCGTTGGAAGTACCTTGTTCGCCAACACTGATGTTGACTTTCGGAAATTTCTTGTTGAACTCTTCGCGAGCTTTGGATGAAATCGGGCCGACCGTGCTGGAGCCCTCGATTTTGATCGTCCCACTTAACGTATTGTTCACTTCCGTGGTCGCGTCGCCAGCCGTTTTACCGCCGGTTGAGCCGTCTTTTTTTGTTGAGTCGCAACTGGCAAACAACAAAACAGCACTCAAAAACGCCAACCCTGCTAAGCGCTTGGTTTGCAGAAATCGTTGACTTGCCAAAAGTTTGCATTCGTTTCGTAACATCCGTATCCTTTGGGGTTTACCTGAGATTGTGCTCACCTAAATCTGGGCTCAAAGTTAACCACGAATTGTTAAGATTTCGTTAAGAAATGGCTAATGTTTGGCCTCATGTGCACTCGGCAACTTTGACGCAGTTTCCGAAAGATTTCAGCCGTTTTTTCTATTTAAAACGCGTAATTGGCCTCAATTGTTGGCAATTGGCAGCTTTATCTTGAACTTACTTCCTTTGCCCATCGTGCTAGTTAGATGAACGCTGCCGCCCATTCGCTGTGTCAAGTGCTTGACGATCGAAAGCCCGAGGCCGGTACCACCCAAATCTCGTGTCCGCGCGCCATCGACACGATAAAATCGCTCGAAAATCCTGGGTTGGTGTTCGGGCGCAATTCCAATGCCCGTGTCCGTTACTTCGATCACTGCTGATCGCGACTCCGCATAAGACGTCAAAATGACTTGTCCATTTTCTGGCGTGTAACGAATCGAATTACTCACCAAGTTGTTCAAGATCGTTAGCAATTCGTTCTTGTCGACGCGCCCCATCAGGTTTTCAGATAACGGCGTGTACTCCAAGCGAATGGACTTGTTCGCCGCCAAATCGAGAAAGCTGTCAACACAGGCGCGACAAATGGGTTCGAATTTCTCGGGCTTGATATCGAATTGAGTCTGATCGGATTCCACTTTTGCCAACGTCAGCAAGTCTTGGACTTGTTGGGTCAAAAGATCTGCATGCGATTCAATTTGTGCCAAAAAATGATCGCATTTGGCAGGGTCGTTCATAGCGCCCATCCGCAATGTTTCCGCGTAAGCTTTGATGGCAGCCAATGGAGTCTTCAATTCATGAGAAACATTGGCAACAAAATCTTTGCGCATCGATTCCAGTCGGCGAATTTCGGTCACATCATGCAGAACGATGGCAACCCCCGGGTGGATTCCACCTGCCATTACAGACACCCGCGCGGCAATAATTCGTCTTGGTTCAACGAGTGTTTGAAATTCGACGCGACTGTACATGCGCCGCAATTGCGTTTCTTCGACAGCGCGTTGGAGTGCGGGGATGCGAACAACTTCTAACAACTTGCCATGGACCAGTCGCGTTTGATCGACTTGTAACATCTCGCAGGCCGCGTCGTTCGCCAAAATCACGTTGCCACTTGCATCGATCGCAACAACGCCCTCGATCATGCTCGTCAAAACCGCTTGTATTCGACTCGAGTTATCGCGCAAATTCGCCTCACGCGACGAAAGTTCGCTGAGCATCTGCCGGAAAGCATCCGAAAGTGTCCGCCATTCGTCATTGCGATTAAGTACTGATGGCACCGAATCATATTGCCCTAACGCAATCTTGCGAGCGGCATGCGAGAAGGCCTCAAGCGGTTCAGCCTCGCGCTGAATAAATCGCCACATAAAGAACGCCGACAACACCGCGAGGATAAATCCCGATATCCAAAGATACCGCAGCACGCCTGTCTGCAATCGCAAGACGTCGCCCCGATCCTGAGCTATTCGAATAAAGCCCGCTTGCTCGTCGTCGTCTTCGGTATAGCGAATCGCCAAATAGTCCAGAGGCCGATTGACCGACGCGCTCAATCGATAGGCAGTTCCGATTCCGTTGCGTTTTGCATCCAATATTTCCGGGCGCGAACCGTGATTTTCAAATGGCTGCTCGGGTTGCATTGAATCCGCAACCACACGACCGTCTGGAGCAACCAACGTGAACCGAAGTCCCGTCTTCAATCCTAAGGTGATGATTTCCTCTCGTGCCCGAGGGTCGTCAATGACGATGTTCGCGGAATTCATTTGGTAGCGGACCACGCGAGCAATAGACTCCATACGTCGAAAGCTCTGGCGCTGTAATTCACTCGAAATCCAATTCGATGCAATGGCCAAAAAAGTCAATGCGGCCAGAGTATGTAGCAACAAGTAAACCAAAACAAATTTTCGAAAGACTCGCGACGATCTCATGGAACTTGATGCCTGAAATTGGCTTAAGCCAAAAAATGGTTACGGTTGATGGAATTCAACCTGTGGGTTACTTGAATTGACAAGTTTGACAGCCAACCTCGCAATTGACTAGCCCGCATTTCTGCCGTCCACTCGCGACACAAACCGATGGTTTGCGGAAAACATTGTTTCGTTGCCAATTTGGCTATAATGGACAAGTGGTTATGATTCAGTCCGGAATTCTTGGGCACAGAGCGGCTTTATCTCCAAGATCGATTTCTGGACCATGAATATCCTAGGTTGAAGCTCAGCGGCGGATGTCGTGTAACTCTTTCTTTTTGGCATCACAAATATATGAGTGGCGATTCGAAAATTGGAAACCTAACGATTAGTCGTGGACGCTATTTTTCTTGCCTGTGGGTTTTGGCGAACATGACGCTGGCCATTTTTCTAATTCAAACCCCTTGGGCATTCTCGCAACAAGTCCCGGAAGTCGGGCAACAAAAATCACTACCTCCGAGTGCCTTTTTGGTTCGCGTTCCGCTTCCCGTCGACGATCGCGTTTCGAAACAAGTGACTGGCATACTGGAGCGAATTGCCAAAAATGCTCCGCCTGTGACTCGGCCAGAAGATCGACTGACTGTCGTGCTCAAGTTCGATACCGATCGCGGGAAGACGGGCCTTGGCAGCCAACTCACGCGTTGCCTGGATATCTCTAGGCTGCTGTCCAGCGAACAAATGATCGGGCTAAAATTCGTTGCCTACATTCCAGCTCCTAAAGCATCCGTGCTGCGTGGCGCGAAGGACGGTTCTTCATCTCGTCTCGAGGGCAACGCCGTGCTGATCGCGTTGGCAACCGAGCAAATCCTGGCCGAACCCAATATGAAAATTGGAAACGCTAATTCCGATTCGCCGCGTGATCCGCTTGAGATCGATATCTACCGAAACGTTGCTGAAAAACGACTCGTGCTGCCGCCTGCCATTTTCAATTCGATGATCGATCCTGTAGAAACTGTTTTCCGAGTTACTACGGATGAAGGTGAATCTCTGGTCGACACAAAGCAATTGCAAGAATTCGAAGCGACGGGACGTGTTGTCGCCAAGAAGGAACTTTCGGCCTTTGGACAAACCGCTCTTTACAACATTCAGGAACTCGCGGCCCTTTCGCCTCGCTGTCGTGAGGTTGCCGACAAAAGTGATCTGGCCCAGACACTGAAGATCGACCTTTCGCGTTTAGAATTCGAAACAATCGGCGATCGAGAATGGCATGCCGTTCAGTTTGATTTACCGAAGTTCATTGACGCGCGAACCGTTGACTGGGGCATCCGAGCGATTGAACAACGGCTGAGCGAAGGCTCGCAGAATCTACTGATCATCAATATGGAAAATTGCCAAGGCGATCTTAACGCTTGCCTCAAACTTGCTCGTTACCTAACGAATTTTGATTCCGACGAGGTTCAAACCACCGCATTCGTACGCGGCAATGTCGCAGGTCCCGCAGGCGTAGTAGCTCTGGCTTGCGACCATATTTTGATGGAAAAAACGGCAGTCTTAGGCGGGCCTTTTCAACCTTTGTTGGTCGAATCCGAAAGGGATTCTGCGATCGCCGAAACAGAATTGATTGCGGAAGACAAGGAACGTCAACCGAGTTGGTATCGCGCCATGATTGACTTGACCGCACAACCCGCGGCCGACAACCCCAACGGGCAGTTGCTCAACGACGACGCGATAGGCGCAGGCTTCGATGCCAAGGCCGCCGAAGAAACTGGCATGGCTCGGGCAATTATTAATAGCCCTGATGAATTGCAAACGTTTTATCAACTTGAAAGCTCTCCAGAACAGCTCACACCCACGAAAACCGATCGTTTACTCGATCGCTTTGCTGCGTTTCTCGCGCAACCCATGATTTCAGTTTGGCTGTTGATGGCCGCAGTATTTTTGATCAGCACTGAAATGCAATCGCCCGGCCTGAGCGTTCCCGGCTTCTTGGGCGCGACATGCCTAGTATTATTTTTCTGGTCTCAGTATCTCGATGGTAATGCGGAATGGTTCGAAATTTTATTGTTTGTGATCGGGGCTCTGTTTGTAGTGGTCGAGATATTTGTGATTCCGGGATTTGGCATTTTCGGGATCGGTGGGTTGATCATGATGGTGATTTCCCTGGTCTTAGCCACGCAGACATTTGTGCTGCCGCGTAGCGCTGAGGACTACAAACGTTTGCCCATTTCTCTCGGGATGGTGTTGGCGGCGGCCAGTAGTTTCTTGGCCGCAATTTATGTGCTGAAACGATACAGCAGGAGCCTGCCGTTCTTTCAAAAAATGATGCTGGACCCACCGGCGCCTGTTCCCGAGTTCGCCGCAAACGGAGCAAGCCCACAAATGAACTTGGTTGGCCGAAAGGGTATTGCGCTCACGAAACTGATCCCATCTGGCAAAGCAAAAATCGCTGGCAAGATTCTCGACGTGATGACGGACGGCATGGTTGTCGAAGCCAATACGCCAATCGTTGTCATTGAATCAGTCGCTAACCGAATCGTAGTCGAACCCTGCGAATAAATCGTCGCTGAGATTACCTAGTCCGTTTGCATTTGAAGTGCTCTGCGGTGAAAATAGCGGCCATCGCTAGGTCCCCTCAATTCACGAAAGAGCATTACGATGGAATTCTTAACCGAACTTTGGCTGCCCATACTGTTGACCGCCGTTGCGCTACAAATCGCGAGTACTATTTGTTGGGTGGTCTTGCCACATCACCACGGTGATTTCCGCAAGTCTGCCAATGAAGACGAGTTGATGGATTCCGTCCGAAAACTGAACCTTACGCCGGGCCGATACATTTTCCCATACATGGTGCACGCTGACCACAAAGACCCGGCGGTGCTCGAACGCTATATGAAGGGTCCTGTAGGAGTTCTTGATGTTTGGGGCAAGGCAAACATGGGCCGCAATCTAGCACTGACGTTCGTTTACTTCCTGCTCATTGCCCTAATGTTGGCTTACGTCTCTTGGTCAGCGTTGGGCGCGTTGCCTACTGAGGCACGATTCCTGAAAGCGTTTCAAGTCGTCGGAGCGATGGCGGTCATGGTGTTTGCCAGTAGCGGTCAACTCAATGCCATTTGGTTCCCCAGACGCACATCAATGGACTTTCTCGATGGCGTTGCCTTTGGACTGATTGCCGGTTTAGTGTTTGCTTTTTTTTGGCCTTCGGCAGGTGCTTAACGCACTGGAATATAGCCTATTGGCGATGATCCCCGTGCTAAGGTTGCTCGTTTTGTGTCAGCAAGTCACACACAAAAGATATATCCTGCAAGAATGCCAGCCGTAGAATCGCTGGAGCGCTGACCTACTAGAAGCTGAGCTTGAATTAGCATCGACAACCACTGACGTTATTTGATTGAAACGGGAGGTGTGGGAACTGTTTCCGTTTCTTGAGCACCTGAAACATCTGGAAGCAGCGTTGATTGTTCCAGCACTTCAATTGCCAGGGCTCGATAGTCTTCCGCGCCATGTGAGGTCGGCGCATAGTGAATGATCGATTGCCCATAGCTCGGTGCCTCTGCCAATCGAACATTGCGACGGATGCGAGTCTCGAATGTTGTCACTTCAGACCAGATGCCGCCCTTTTTTCGTTCGGTTTCGAAAAACTGCTCGATGTCGCCGATGACTTCGTGAGCGAGTCGCGTACCGCCTTCGTGCATACAGAACAAGACACCCGTCAACGCTAACACTGGGTTCAATCGTTTGGAAACGAGCTCAATTGTTTTGAGTAATTTGCTAAAACCATGCAGCGCCAAAAAGTGCGGTTGCATCGGCAAGAAGACTTCGCCTGCCGTCGTCAATGCATTCAATGTCAACACACCCAATGAAGGTGGGCAATCGATGATCATAAAATCAAATTCTTCGTTGTCCTTTTCCACGAGTTCGCGCAGGATGATTTCACGCCCAACCTCTCCAGCAAGTTCCATCTCGGCTGCAGCCAAGTCAATATGTGCCGGAACAACCCACAAGTGGTCGTCAATTCGATGCCGAGCTTGTTCCAACTTGGCCTGGCCGGTCAAACAGTGGTAGATTGAAACTTCATCCGCGTCGAGCGCGATTCCCAAATGCAACGACGAATGCGCCTGAGGGTCCAAATCCAAAATGCAAACACGCATGCCAGACTCAGCGAGTGCTGCGCTCAGATTAACGGCAGTTGTCGTTTTGCCAACACCGCCTTTTTGATTGATGATTGCAATGCGGCGCATGGATGGTTCCTTCCAAAAATGCACGTGGGCTGCGAGCGATTAGATAAATCCCAAATAGGGATGCCCCTTTTTGGGATTGGCCACACGTCGCAAACGGGTGGCTTCCACCAAGATTATAATGGCAATGCGAATTTCGTCGCTAGATCATTCTCAAAATAGCGATTCGCGGCGCACACTAGATGGCCCTCGATTACTCTCGGTGCTAGCAAGGTGACTAATCTGATTAGAATGCGATGTGTCGAAACAGGATTTCATTCGGTGACGCGAGCAGTAGGCTTTCTCGCTGCTCAACACGGCCTGCAGGAATCGTTGGGTCTTGGGCAAGCAGCCGATTCAAGGCGCCGGCCTTATCCAATCCGCCGATCGTCCAAAGCCTCATTCGGGCAGAATTCAGTGCGGGAAAGGTTAACGTCATGCGACGTCGGCCTTTGTAGAAATGGGTTATGGCGATATCGCGATCCAAGACATCGCAAACCGCGTCTCCTGGAACTAACGACGCCGTATGTCCATCGTCGCCCATTCCGAGCTGAATCACATCCAACGCGCCATTGGAGCTACAAACATCGTGAATGTTTTGGGCGTATTGCTCAGCAGCAGCGGCAAGCGAAACTTGGTCGTTCGGATCAAGATCATCGACGGGCATCCAATGCACGCCATTCAAATCCTGCTCCTTGAGCATGGTTGATTCAAAGAGAGCGCGACTTTGCATCGTTCGATTCCTGTCGCTGTTGGCAAATGGCGCAATGCGCTCGTCGACTTGAAACAGACTTGTCCGTGACCAAGGCATATCGCTTCGAGTCGCGAGCAGTTCGAGCATACGCTTTGGAGTCGAGCCGCCACTGATGGCCAATGTAAAGCGATTCTTCGACGCTATGGCAGAGTGAGCTTGCGAAACAATTTCGTCGACCGCTCGAGCGGCCATCAATTCGGTGGAGCCGAACGATTCAACTAACATTTCTGGCCCGCCAATGAACCAGCTTCATGGACCAAAGGGAAATACATGTTGGCAGCTTCAGGCCCCCAAGTCCCTGCTTGATACGACCGCACATAGCGCGTCGGACGCAAGATGGGTTCAACGATCCGCCAAGCTTCTTCCACGCCGTCTTGGCGAGCAAAAAGCCCTTCGTCTCCACTCAGCGCGTCAGCAATCAATCGTTCATAGGCGTCAAGAGAATTTCCACCCAAAGCGCTTTCGTAATCAACCGAGAGGTCAACGTCGCGCGAGACCATTTTCATTCCTGGCACTTTAGCCTGAAGATTGAGGGTAATCGTTTCGTCGGGCTTCATGCGGAACTGCAGCCGATTGGGCTTCGGGCAAGCGACCTTGTCTGCAAACAACATACGCGGTGGTTGTTTGAATTCGATCACTGCTTCGGTAACCGTTTTCGCCAACTTTTTGCCGGCTCGCAAGTAAAAAGGCACTCCCGCCCAACGCCACGAATCGATTTCGAGTTTGAGCGCGGCAAAGGTCTCGACATCGGAATTGGGCGATACGCCTTCTTCCGCACGGTAACCCTCGAATTGACCTCTTACGACAGACTCTGGGTCGAGCGCATTGATGGCCTTGAAAACCTTTACTTTCTCGTCGCGCATTGCAGCTGGGTCGTTACTCGATGGCGGTTCCATCGCCAACAGCGCGACCATCTCTAGCAAATGGTTTTGGATCACATCGCGAATCGCACCGACTTGCTCATAAAACTTGCCTCGTCCATCGACGCCAAAAGTCTCAGCCATCGTGATCGAAACCGAAGAAATGTGGTTTCGATTCCAGACGGGCTCAAGCATCGAATTGGCAAAGCGGAACACCAGCATATTTTGTACCGGTTCCTTGCCGAGAAAGTGATCGATCCGAAAAATCTGCGATTCGCGCAAGTGACTATGGAGCACCAAGTTCAATTCTCGCGCCGATTGTAAGTCGCGCCCAAATGGTTTCTCGACTACGACTCGCCCGCGGTCCGTCATGCCAACGGACGCCATACCTTGAACAACGTCCGCAAACATATCAGGCGGGATGGCGAGAAACGAAACAGGGAGCTTGGCGTTGTTGGTTAACTCTGCCAATCGTCGAAAAGTCGCAGGCTCAGCGTAATCACCCGACAAATACCGTACACGTTCGCACAGCTGGTTCAAAACGTCGGCATCGGCCTGTTCATTGTGCTCTCGAACTGATTCGCGAATGTATTCTCGCAACTGATCGTCCGTCCAATCTCGCCGAGCGATACCGACAATCGGAACATCCGCGCGGCCTTGAACTGTCAGCTCATACAGTGCCGGAAAAATCTTTTTGTAGGCCAAATCACCCGTTGCTCCAAAGAGCAGAAAGGCGTCGCCATAATTGTCTTTTCGATTGGTTGTCATATTTGAGTCAGCTCGATTTTAATGTTCAAAATACAGATGGGGTGTTCGAAAGAGTCAGGCACATTTTTTTTGATTTTAAGTTCGCAAACCAAAAATTTGCCGGCGAAAATTGAGACGGCTCTCACTCGATGAAGGGTTAGGATTTCTTTTCGTGGTGTCCACCGAATTCTTTTCGCATGGCCGATAGAACCTTATCGGTAAACAGTGAGCTGCCCTGACTGGAAAAACGTTCGAAGAGCGAAGCAGTAATGGTATGGGCAGGCACACCCAATTCAATTGCCGCTTGCGAGGTCCAGCGGCCTTCGCCACTATCAGAAACTTTTCCGGAAAATTCATTTAAGCTAGGGTCCGCCATCAATGCGTGAGCGGTCAAGTCGATGAGCCACGAAGACACCACACTACCACGACGCCAGAGTTCAACAATTGCACCAATATCAAAATCGTAGCGATAGTATTCAGGGTTCCTCAGCGGTGAGGTTTCCGAATCATGTTGGCGTTCGTCGCAACCAGCATTCGCAGCTTTCAGAATTCCTAGTCCTTCGGCGATCGCGGCCATCATTCCATATTCGATGCCGTTATGAATCATCTTGACAAAGTGCCCTGCCCCGGCCGGTCCACAATGCAACCAGCCTTTTTCGCCGGGTCGCGGCGGGCCGGAAATATCAGGTGTGCGCTCGGCTGAGTCGATTCCAGGCGACAGAGCGTCGAAGATCGGTTCCAAACGTGCGACCAATTCCTTCTCGCCGCCAATCATCAGTGAATAACCTCGCTCCAATCCGAAAACGCCTCCGGAAGTACCAATATCCATGTAGTGAAGGTTGTCGGCCAATAATCGTTTCGCGCGATTAACGTCGTCTTGCCACATCGAATTACCGCCATCGATAATCGTATCGCCAGGCGAAAGGTGTTGTTTCAAATCGGCAATGGTGGCTTCGGTCAAGCCGGCAGGAACCATGATCCACGCAACACGGGGAGTATCCAGTGCAGCGACAAACTCGGAGATCGATGTCACTCCCGTTGCGCCTTCCTTTACAAGCATTTGCACTGCGCTAGGGTTGACGTCGTAGGCAACACATTCGTGCCCATGCCTCATGAGTCGTCTAACAAGGTTCGCGCCCATTCGCCCCAGGCCAATCATGCCAATCTGCATGTGTGTCTTCCTTTTTGTGTATTGGTATTATGTCTCTTAATACTGTCGCTGTTTTACGCGTTCCGTTGTATAGCATGCGGAAAAAGCACCGAGCCAAATCTCTGGAATTTATGCAACTGTTCGGTTTTGTGCTGCGTAAGTGAACGTTATCGAGTGTTTGCGAAGGGACCTTTCGTCGAGAAATGATCTCGATTCCAATGGATGCAAGAAATTATCCGGATTTTTCCATAAAGGACTGATTTGATGGATGCAATGCGAACAATGGCTGGTCTGTTGGTTCTTAGTATTCAATTGATTGCGATAAATGGCGAATGCCAAGATGCGATTGTGAGCCAGATTTCTCCCCCCGAGGTCGCTACGGCAGCGGAAGTTTCGATTGGGATCAACCCCCAGGACAAAAACAATCTCGTGGCCGGCGCTATCATGAACGGATTCAAATCACCCGTTGATTCGGAAAAGCCTTGGCCCCAAACAACTACAAATTTTAGTTTCCATTCAGCTGACGGTGGTAAGACTTGGTCAACGTCTCCATCCATTAACCCCGACAACCGAACCCAGGGCGACGATGTGATTCTGTTCTCGGCTGATGGGATTGCGGTTCACGCCTACATTTGTTTCGTCGGCTTGTGGGGAGATAAACCGACCCGAACGTCAAACGGAATTTTTACTAGCCGTTCGCTCGATGGCGGAAAGAACTGGGAAACGCCTGTTGCGGTTATCGACCACATTAACTCGCGAACCCCCATGGAAGACAAGCCATGGCTGGTCTTCGATCGCAATCCGAAGTCGCCCCATTTTGGCTCTCTATATTGCAGTTGGACGCGGTTCGATGTTTATGGTAGCCAAGATCCGCAAGATACGACATCGATTTTGTTTGGGCGCAGCAAGAATGGCGGATTGTCTTTCGAACCTGTCATTCGAATTTCCGATGCGCCTGGAACCTGTGTTGATGATGACAATGCTGTTGAAGGCGCGGTGCCCTGTGTCGGCGTCGATGGCGCTATTTATGTTGTTTGGGCTGGTCCGCGGGGACTTGAAATTGACCAATCGAATGATGGTGGCGAAACGTTTGGTGCCGACCGGGTCATACTGGAAACACCTGGAGGCTGGGCCAGCGATGTCGCAGGCGTGAGCCGCCACAATGGGATGCCTGTAACCAGCGTTGACCACAGCAACGGCCCCAACCGCGGCAATCTTTACGTTAACTGGATCGATGAACGAAACGGCGACAAGGACGTCTTCTTGATTCGCTCAACTGACAACGGGAAAACCTTTTCCGAGCCGCGGCGTGTTAACGATGACGAAGTCAAGAACGGACGCGATCAATTTTTCACTTGGATGGCCGTCGATCCAGTCGACGGTTCAATCAATATTGTGTTTTATGATCGTCGCTCGACAAAAGACACCAGGACTCGATTGACACTCGCTCGCAGTATCGATGGTGGTCAAACGTTCAAGAATATTGACATCGCAGCGTTTGGCGAATTCGAATGCAACCCAAATGTGTTCTTCGGGGATTACATCGGGATCGATGCCTACGATGGCCGCGTCGCCATTACCGCCATGAAATTCACAGCAAACAAAAAGCTGGCACTCGCTTCAGCCGTCTTCGATTTTGAACTCGGCAAATTGGATGCGAAGTAGTAAGGACTTCGCCCAAATTCAATTCCGGCGTCCCGTAATTTTTTCGAGCATGGCTTCGTAGCGCGATGGAAAGGGAAGCAGCGCGATCATCAATCCAATTAACAAGACGCCAACACACCAAGGAAACAAGTTCTTTTCGACCATGGACGCCAGCAACAAGAAGAAAACACCCCCCTCAATCAGTGCGTAACGAATGATGATGGCAGATTGAAGTTTGCTTTGGGCAGAATTTTGCAAGCCTGACGCGTTGGATGCTACCTGTGAAGCGATTTGCCTCGCAGCCGATGCAGTCACTACTTGCCAAGCAATAAAGCTGACAACCACGGAGACGCTTGCCATTCCAACACCCACGAGACTCAAAACCTGCGTGGGATCAAAAACCATCTTGCCGCCGTTTAGGACCAACACGAGAATTGCGAAAAACGTTGGGCCCATGCACAACGCTGAGCATATGACTAGTGCTGTTTGTTTGGATGGCAATGGATTCGGTTGGTCCATATCAACTCGCAAGTTTTTGAACAAGCTGTGCGACCAATTGCGGGTCGTCTTGCTGGACGAGGTGTTTGATCGTCGCCGGCTTGACGCCTAGTTTCTCAAGATGACCGACCAATGTCTCCCAATACTTTGCCCGCTTTTTGCCTTCGGACAGATACAGCTCCGTCACCAATTCTTGAGCGCGTTGCAAGGAAATCGCGTCTCGATTTTCGTAATAGTTGCGAATGACGTTTTGTTGGTATTTTGATCTTTCGGCCATCGGAGAATATCGGGGTTTGAGAGTGCTGGAAACAAGAATTGGTATTGTTTATTTATCGGTCGCTGGTTTTCCTGTCGCCTCGTGAGATTGCGACAAGTTCGATTATTTCAGTTGTACATGATATGCAACGACAGGTTGGAAACCAAATGGAAACGTTGCCGAGCATCATTCCGTGATCGTTTCTAGTTGAAAATCTCGGTGATTCTGCTATTAAGAAGTGCTTTCGCGGCAGTTTTCAAATTATGCAAGCCACTCAGCTTCGGATCGAACAGGTTTCCACGCGTCGTCATCGCGCCGATTTCTATCGCGTCAAAAGGGAACTTTACCGCAACGACCCCAATGCCATTGTCACCTTAAGGCGACTGGAATGGTTGCAACTTGACGCAGCCAAACACCCTTTTTACAAACACGCGATTCGAGAAATTTGGGTCGCCTATCAAGACGGAAAGCCGGTGGGGCGAATAGCCGCCTTCGTCGATCATCTCCACAACGAATACTACAACGAGCGTACCGGCTGTTTTGGTTTTTTCGAAGCACCTAACGATCCTAAGATCGCGCGACAACTGCTCGACACTGCGGTCGATTGGTTGCGAAAGAGTGGCTGCGATCAAGTCCGCGGGCCGATGAATCCGTCGATGAAAAGCGAATTTGGCGTGTTGCTCGAAGGCCATGACTATCCGCCCTTTATCATGATGGCACACAC
>JAHEAM010000140.1 GCA_024642765.1 Planctomycetaceae bacterium | reverse complement strand
TTGTTTGGGCAGTGTGCCGACATGGACGCGATCATGCAAATCGCAAATGCCAATGGATTGTTCGTTGTTGAAGATTGCGCTCAATCAATTGGTGCCAGTTACAAAGGCCGAATTGCCGGCGGCATTGGACACGTTGGCTGCTTCAGTTTTTACCCAACAAAAAACCTCGGTGGCTTCGGCGATGCTGGTATCATCACCACGAACGATGCTGATTTATCCGACCGAATTCGACTGCTGGCCAATCATGGAATGCGCCCGCGTTATCACCACCAAGAAATTGGGCTCAACAGTCGCTTGGATACAATTCAAGCCTCCCTGTTGAACGTTAAGATTCAATACTTAAATAGTTGGTCAAACAAACGAGCTGAGAACGCTAGTTACTATCAATCATTAATGCAAAAGGCCGGCTTGAATAACTCAATTGTTTACCCCTTGGCCAACGCTCAATCGGGTCACGTTTGGAATCAGTTTACGGTTCGAATTCCTGGCGGTCAGCGTGACGCAGTTCGACAAAAGTTGGCCGACGCCAAAATCGGATCTGAAATCTACTATCCGATCCCGTTGCATCGCCAAGTCTGCTTCGCAAATCTCGGTTACGATAAAGGCTCCTTGCCGGTTACAGAAAAATTGGCGAATGAAGTGTTGAGCCTGCCGATCTTTCCAGAATTGACTCACAGTGAGATCGAGACGGTCGTCAACCGTATGGTCGAGATCATGCAAGTCACCAAAGGCGATCAACGCCGAGTCGCTTAGTCCAGACGGACGACGAAATCGAAAGCCATTTCAAGCGAGGTATTGAGTAGCCGTTTGGAGCTCTAAGCATTTTCAATTTGAAATTGGAGCGATGTGGAGTGTGACTCCCTGTGAGCACTCTCTTCTAATAGCGACCTGCATGTGTTCCATCCTTGTTTTTTGGGTTGGCCGTTTTGGCACTAACCACGGTTTCCACGACGGAGCCGAAGATAGCGCCAGAACGGCCGATTCTACTTGCTCCAGCTTTCGACTGGATGATTCACTCGCTAAATCACTCGTATCAAGCCCAAACCTGCCCGCTAGCATCGACCACTCGACGTCTCGTTTGGTCTAGGTAAATTAATAGGGGTTGGGTAAATTCGATGGGATACGAGTTCTTGTACCGTCGACGTGGTATTTGAGCTGCGCCGCGCGTGATTGGTTCTGGAAGAAAAAGGAGTGCGTAATGAAGCTAAATGAATTGGCTATCGAAGGAAACAGTTCCTTCCCCAGCATTAGCATAAGGGACCTTCATCATCGCCTAAATCTCGTTCATGCTGACAAACCAGAAATGCTCAACGCGCTACGGCGTTCCTTCTCACGAATCATGTTCGGCAACGACGTTTTGGAACATACCGGTCACCCAGAAACAGATTTTTGGCCCATCGAAGAGTCGCGTTCAACGATCACTGCCTCGCGCGATGACCGAACCTATCGTTTGAGTCGTTCGACAGCCTTGAATTCGCGACTTACGGCTGAAAGCGTTGGTAACAATCGAAAAATTGAATCGTCACCCGAGCTATTTGGCCAAATGGATCGCGTGTTGTTCGATGGATTATATTGCATCGATTTTGGGCAAACCCGCGAGCGTTTGCAACTATTACCGACACTGCTGGAGCGGCGCATCGGAAATATCTCGACGCATCCTCGCTTTTCGACTCGCGCTCAATACGAACAATGGCGTGTCGACGCGGCGGATCGACAACGTCGCCTTGTCGAGTGTCGCAGCCAATTAAGCACGTTGGAAGCCGAAAAAAATCGTTTGCGAGTGGAAATGGACTCGGACAATTCAACAGGATTAGTGGAACGTCAGCGTCTGGAGTCGGAGCTTAATGGCCTAGAAGCCATGATTGCAACAGCCCGTCAAGATTCCGATCGAATGCGAATTGAACTCAATAATTTTGACCGCCGTATTGAAGAACTACGACTCTTGATTGCTCGCCGTTCAACGGAGAACGAATTGATACCGGTCGAATCGTTGAGCGGAAATCCCCTTGTTGTCCTTTATGAGCGACTGGACGAGGTCGACCATCAGTTGGTGCGCTGGCGACGAATTCATCAAGCGGTTCAGGACCGCAGAATTCAGCTTCGCGACGAAATGGCGATTTGGGCAGACCTTACAATTGAGGCGTCTGAACACCCGTACCACATTGCACGAGAGATCGTCTTCTCAATTGAAGACGAAGTAAACAACTTGGATACTGAGGCTCGCGAGTTCGAAGCAAAACATATTCAGGCTTTGGCGGCACTCAAGGACCACGCGGCCTCCGTCACGGATAGTTGTGATTCCATCCGAGCAAGCCTTCAGCAACTTTGCGACGAATTGAGCAACCAGTTTAAATCTCTACGTCATCGTGCAGCAGTCGAGGAATTCAAACAGCTGCGCATTTATTTCGACGATATTACCGCAAATATCGAATACTTCCTCGTGCGTCGTGGTGAATTGCTGACTGACTTGAAACGTTTGGACGCAATCGGTTCCGATGCGATCAAAGACGCCGATGTTGAGTTCATGAAAATGGCAGGAATCGAAGGTTTCTTGAGAGCCCGAAGGCGATTCCATGGAACCGAACCAGCCACAACGCGACTTGAGTACCGTAGTGTTGCACCCGACACCAGCCGCGAACAGGCTCAACTCGACCAACTAAACGTCAGCAGACACCAATTGCGGACGGAAATCGCAAGACTCGATTCCGTGTTGCACTCTCGACTGCAAGAAAAGGAAATCATTGCCGAACGACTACGAGGCATGGTCAGAATTGACTTGTCCACGATCCAATTACGTTTAACACAATGCTTGAATAACATCTCGCAAATCGGAAGTACCATTTCGGAGCTTGCCAAAGAAGTTGAACTCGACCAATTGGTACCACCCTTCGTTGAAAACGCCACGCTAGTTCGCGCTGCCGAACTGTTAGATGTGCTGGCAGAAAAAAACAACCATCGATTGCGATTGAGTCCCGAAGGCACTCGCATTCAAGTCGCCTCGAATCAAACCGATTTTGTAGACGCGGTGCTGCTTGAGCCAATCCAACAGGCCAACGTTTTGCTGGCGGTTTGCAGTGCTGCCCGTGAACAATTGGCAACGCGTGGAACAGTTATGCCAACCTTCATTTTCAACGCCACGACATGGGCCGATGCCGACCGACTAGGACGCCTGCTAAGTTTCTTCGCAAACCGAAACGAGCAAACAATTTTCTGTTACCGCTCGACGGACGTACCAGCATCGGCTATTTCAATACTTAGCCAAGCTCAACACAACATCTATCCGTTGTTTGAGCGTCCCACACCCGTCACAAGTTACCTGACATGGCAACTGGCTGACTATCAAGATTATTTTTCACAACCTATCAACTGGCGTGAACAAAACCTCACAGCCTATGATCAACCCAATCTGGCACCCGCCGTTTACAACGACACCGTCGAATTGCGTGCCATGAATACGTTTGTTGCTCCAGCCCAAGTTTATTCCGATGTTTCGCTACCAGGCTTTTTGCCCCCGAAACACATTCCGCCGCCTGCTCCTCAGCAGCCAACTCCTCAGCCGACACGGTTTGCCCCAGAACGACACGCGTTGCCGAATAGCAACTTGGTGATGACTGAAGACATGCCATTGCGAAATGTCGATTTGGTTGATTCGATTCATTTGAAAAATTTGGCATCGGCAGGAATAACAAACTTTCGATCGCTATTGCAATTGGACCCTGAGAATTTGCCTTCGGAACTTGAAACGCTTGGTTTCGATCCAGGCCAAATCGATCGCTGGCAGTCGCAAGCCTGGATGATGCTATGCGTTCCCGGACTCGTTCCAAGTGAAACGCGATTGTTAATTGCCTGCGGAATCTTGGAGCCTGAGCAATTGGAATCGACGAATTCTGAACAACTGCTGTCGCGTATCAACCGCTATTTGATTAGTCCCGATGGCCAGCGTCTTTCTCATGGCGCAACACAATTCAGCAACGATCGTATTAACGATTGGTATCGCGCGCTCGCGACAACTCGTAGCCGTTGGCGTCAGGACTCAGGGTACAGTCGCCGGAACCGACGAAGTCAATCGAATCGGAATCGATCCACGAATTCGAATAGCGATTCGCAACCTAGCAATTATTTCTCGCGAAAACGTCGAACTTACGAACCGGGCATGCGCTATTTCGATGGAAACGAAAACACGGATCGCGACTCTGATAAAGATTGGAATCGAGATTTCGAACGATCCAACCCAAGCGAACGCCAAAATCATGACCGCGAGCGATTGCGTCAATTGGGCGATCGATCCGGACCTACAACGCGAGAGGTTCGAAAATTCTCGAATCTGCAAACAAGCAACGAACAAAAAACGACAGAACAACCCGGTCTCGCGCTTGCGAATGATTCGCAATTGAAGTTCTACCTCAATCTCGGCGACCACGTCGAAGCTGCTCCATCCATTGGTCCAAAAACAGCGGAGCGATTCACGTCGATTGGCGTGAATACGATCGAAGAGTTTCTACGAATGACTGCCGACACAATGGCTGAAAAAATCAACTACAAACGCATCAATGCGGATGTCATCCGAACTTGGCAGAATCAAGCACGACTTGTCTGCCGCATTCCTAACCTGAGAGGACATGACGCGCAATTGCTCGTCGCATGCGACATCATGGAACCGGAACAATTATCAGGAATGAACCCCAAGCAATTGATGGCGCTGGTTGGGCCTTTTTCGGAAACGAAGGAAGGCCTCAAAATCATTCGCTCCGGTAAAAAGCCCGACTTGGAAGAAGTCTCCGACTGGATCGCATGGGCCAAACAAACCCGCAGTCTTCAGGCGGCATGAAGGAACGAAGCTCGCTAACTTAGCACGCTTTACTCTAAGCCGTTTAATCAACGGCTAACGGCAAGATTCCCACCGCAATGATTCCCAGAACACGCGAACCACCGCGTGTTCTTTGTTTTGGAACTCAGTTGAATTTGAAGAAAGTTTCAATTTGTGAATACAGAATCGACTTTGCAAGAAAAGATTCGCGATCTTCTTGAGTCCAAAGACTTGGCTCAGCTTGAATATGTACTTGAGGCAATGCACGGCGATGAATTGAATCGCTTATTTGCTGCCCTATCGCCACATGATCGATTAGATCTACTCGGCAGCCTACCGCCTGCGCTGGCGGCGGACGTGTTACATGTGCTGCCCTTCGTCCAAGCGACAGAATTAGTTGAAGAGCTGCCGCTCGAAGAAGCTGTTTCAATCATTGACGAGATGCCAGCCCAAGACCAAGCCGACTTCGTAGGCGAGCTGGACGAGGAACAAGCGGAAGCGATCCTCTCTGGCATGGATGCGGAAGACGCTGAGCAGGTTCGTAGCCTTGTGCGGTACGACGATTTCTGTGCCGGAGGTTTGATGGATGCTGAATTTGTAGCATTTCCATTGCACCTTTCGGTTGCCGAAGTCATCACGCTGTTGCGAGCCAACGCTGAGAAATACGCTGACTATCAAATCCAGTACGCCTATGTGACCGACCGTTTGAGCCGATTAGTTGGCGTTTTGAGGTTGCGAGATTTGCTTTTGGCGCCCAATGATGTCTTGATTGATCAAATCATGATTCCCAAGCCGTTATCCTTGCCGGCCAGTGAGCCGCTCGACAAGTTGCGCGAGTTTTTTCAAGAACACAACTTTCTTGGCGTGCCAGTCGTTGGAATTAAAGGCGAACTGGTTGGCGTTTTGAATCGAAACTCGGTGGAGGAAGCTCTCGGTGAACGTTCGACTGACGACTACCTCAAGTCGCAAGGTTTGATTCGCGAGGAGTTGCGTTCGATGCCCTTATGGACCCGGAGCAAACGCAGGCTAATGTGGCTTTCGCTCAATATCGTTCTCAATTTTTTCGCCGCCAGCGTGATTTCTTTTTATCAAGATACTCTGGCGCAGGTTATTGCGCTAGCGATGTTCCTGCCAGTCATTTCGGACATGAGTGGTTGCAGTGGCAATCAGGCAGTTGCCGTGAGTATGCGTGAGTTGTCGTTAGGTTTAATCAAAAGCGGAGACATTTTCCGCGTCTTTCTCAAAGAGATATGGGTCGGAATCATCAACGGACTGTTGTTGGGAACACTTATTTCATTGATCGCCATGTTGTGGCACTCCAACGTGATGTTGGGGATTGTGGTCGGATTGGCATTGATGATCAATACAGTCATCGCTGTATCGTTGGGAGGCGTTTTGCCCCTGATCATGAGACGTTTCCACTTTGATCCGGCCTTGGCATCAGGCCCGCTGTTAACAACGGCCACCGACCTTTGCGGATTCTTGATTGCGCTGAGCCTGACGGCACGTTTTTTGACCTAAGGGCACTTTTTTGGAGCAGCAGATAGCTTTTAGGGTGGGAAAATCCGTTTAGAATGTGTTGGTGCTTAATTCGTCTTCTTCCACTTATTACTGTTAGACAGTTTGCAGGAATTTTGAAATGCTGAATCGCCAAGCTCGCGAAAACAAGAAAAGCCGCAACCAAGACCGTTGTCGCAAGGTAGCGGAATACCAAACGTTGGAGGCCCGCAATTTGTTGGCCGGCATCGTGGGCTCGGAGCCAACTATTATCGTCGATGCGTTTGCCCCTAACGCAGTAACTGTGAAGCAAATGATCGAGCGTGCGGAAACAAACACCTATATCGCTGGCGAATTGGTTGTTGCAATTCAAACGCAAACCGCTCAGGGACCACATGCAATTTCTTCTATTAATTGGGAGGAGTTAACTGGCATTGTCGGCACAACCGCGAAGACCACCTTGATGTCGGTCGAGCGAGGACAAAATCAAACGGTTTCGCTGGTTCAATTGAACCTCGGCAAGGACGGAGACTTGTTTGCAGCGATGACCAAACTCGACAATTACCGCCGCATCATGTGGAGTTCCCCAAACTTCTCGATCGAAAAAGACCCACGTGAATTTGTTCCGAATGATCCCAGCTATAGTTCGCAGTATCACCATCAAGCGATGAATAATGAATTGGCCTGGGATTATTCGTTGGGCAGCCCGGACATTATCATCGCTATCACTGACGATGGTGTTTCGCTGTCGCACCCCGACCTTGCCGCGAACATTTATCACAACATGGTAGAAGGAGCCTTGCCGGATGGGATCGACAACGACGGAAACGGATACGTTGACGACTACAACGGTTGGGATTTCTCCTCAGGCAATAACAATCCGAATCCCAATTCAACAAGCGATAGTCACGGCACACACGTTTCAGGGATTGCGGCGGGTCGGACGAACAATGCTGTTGGTATTGCCGGGGTTTCCGGCGGCTCGACAATTTTACCGTTACAGTTTTATGGCGTCGGCTCTTGGACGGCAGCGGTCATCAACCAAACGTTTACGTATGCCGCGAACAATGGTGCAAATATTGTCAACACTAGCTACAACATCGATGGTTGGGTTGGTGATCCAGTATTCACCGCTGGATTGCAATACATGTATGATCACGACGTATTGCACTTCAACTCCGCAGGCAACAACAGCGCCTTGAACCCACCTCGCCAGATTTTTGACCAAACCTTATTTGTAGCCAGTACAAATCAAGGAGATGGGCTTAGCTCGTTCAGCAATTACGGGACAGGTATCGATATTGCTGCTCCAGGCGGAGCCATCTTGTCCACTGTGACGGGCAATACTTATGACACTTATTCCGGAACAAGTATGGCCACTCCCAATGCTGCCGGCGCGGCAGCATTGATTTGGTCAGCTCATCCAACTTGGACACGTGATCAAGTTGCTGCCCAATTGTATGCAACAGCTGACAATATCGATGCGCAAAACCCAACACGCGTGGGCCTACTTGGCGGTGGGCGCGTCAACACCGGACGTGGGGTTACCGAAACGTTGGCTGCCCCACAAGTCCAATCGATTATCGGCCTGCCCGCCAACGGTGGATATATAGACGACACGACGATTGATTCGTTTACTTTGAAATTCAATCAGATCATGGATCCAGCCTCGGTCAATAATTCTGCAAATTTCGAATTGCGTGGTGCCGGCGCCGACGAGTTGTTTGACACGGCAGACGATCAAGTCCTTACACTCACTACCAACAATTATCGACTTGGGACAAACCAACTGAATTTTGTCATTGATGAAGGAGCGCTGAGTTATGGCGATTATCGATTCACGCTGATTTCCGGTGGACTTCAAAATCCATTTGGAACGGCGCTTGATGGAGACGGAAATGGCACAGCGGGCGATAGTTTCGTTTCGGTGTTTCACATTTCCGCTCCGCCCTTGGGGACCGTCAATTTCAATCGCGCCAACTATCAGTTGGCTGATCTCATTGAAATTGTTGTTGCGGATTCAAATGCCGTCGAACCACTATCGGTCACTGTAACGTCATCTGGGGGGGATACTGAAACAGTAACGTTGGCCCCACAAGGATTCGGGAAGTACTTGGGCACCATCAACACCTCGCTTGGTGCCGCTACATCAAACGACGGGACGGTTCAAGTTTCGCTTGGCCAAACACTCACCGTTACTTACGACGATGTAGACGACGGAAGCGGGCTGCCTGCGACAGCAACCGACGAAGCCTTGATTTCCAACATCCGCCAATATGACTCTGCCGATACGCCCATTAATATTACTGACAACAATACAATCACTTCTGTGATTCACGTTGCCGATGCCGGAGTAGCAATTGACGTCAATGTAATGTTAGACATCACGCATACTTACGACGCGGATCTGGATGTTTTCTTAATTTCGCCAACCGGAATGCGGATTGAGTTGTTTACAGACGTCGGTGGATCGGGTAATGATTTCACACAAACGACTATCGATGACCAGGCAAGTCAATCGATTACGAATGGGACAGCTCCCTTTACCGGAGTTTATTCC
>JAHEAM010000596.1 GCA_024642765.1 Planctomycetaceae bacterium | reverse complement strand
GAGTTCTCAAGACGCTTGGTTTTTGCCGAATCACGCGGATTATAGCGCAGGTAACGTGTCGCGCATTGCGACGATCTTGACCAATCTAGAGGAAAGCCAGGCACTCGAGGCCGTGTCTAGTAACCAAGAAGACTTTGCCAAATACGGTGTCATCGACCCTGACGAATCAAGTACAACGCCAAACAAATCATTTCTTGGGCGCAAGGTAACTCTAAAGGACAACAATCGAGAAATCCTCGCCAGTTTGATCATCGGCAAATCGCCCGAAGATACCAGCAAGAAAGGCCAGGCCTATGTTCGCATTGCTGGGCAACCCAGTGTCTATTTGATTGAAATTCCACAGAATTTGGTGTCAACACGTTTTCGAGATTGGGTTGATCCAAATTTGTTGCAGTTGGGATCGGAGGGCGAATCGCCGGCGCGAATTTTGATCGACAATTTTCGAATCAACACTATGGTAGATACCAAATCGCGGAGTCGTGAGGATTTTTATCGTGCAACGCTTGAGATTCTGGATGCGCGAATTGCCATTCGTTCGCTTGAGATTTCGGAAGACGAAAAGTTGGTCAAGGTATCACCCACCAACGAACAAATGATTGCGTTGCAAACGAATCTCGGCTTGTTGGGGCGTTTGGATTTTGACGATGTTTCCGCCAATACGCCAGCGATGGCCGAAGCATTGAAGCAACCTCTTGAGGAAGCTCAAAATGCGTTTGCGGGTCTCGATGAATTCGGCTACTTTCCCGGTCAGGATTCTGACATTCCCAAAGATATGACGTCTGCAGGTGGTGTGATCGAAGTCACTACGAATAGTCATGTGGTTTTGAGGATGTTATTTGGAAATGTATTGCCGTCATCAGTGACCGAATCGAAGTTCTCGCGTAATTTGATCATTGTCGCGGTTCCGGATTATGAGGCATTGGCTAAGCCCGCAGAACCCAAGCCAGCTGATGGAAGTGAATTGACCGAAGACGAGAAACGCAAACATGCGCAGGCCGTTGAGGCATGGAATGCGGTAGTCAAGCGCGCTGAAAACATTGCGAATGGCTTCAACCAAGTTCATTGCAATTGGATCTATGCAATCGATGAAGGAATCGCAGCAGCGCTGCGGCCGGAACTCTTGGATCTGAAGAACGAACCCAAAGTAAACTCACCGGGCGCAGTTACATCAAAAACGGTCGAGCCGAACGACGAGAAAAAGGACTAATGGTTTTTAAAAACATGAAAATAATTGTGAGCTCATTGAGCATCATCGCTTTGATGTTTTTTTCTGGAGTGAGCGACCCTATTGGTTCGGCACCGGACAATATTCCCGAAGCGATTCGGATCGCCAGCTGGAACGTGGAGTGGTTTTTCGACGACTTCGAGGCTGACAATAAAGGCGAGATTGCCAAAGAACAATCGGCACCCTCACGGGAAGAATGGGATTGGAAACGCAAGGCTGTGGCGGCGGTTATCGCAGAGCTGGAACCCACCATTTTGGCGTTACAAGAGGTTGAGAATCGCGATGCGGTCTACAGTTTGGTCCGTGAACTCAAAAGCTCACACAATTTAGAATACAAGTATTGCTTCATCGACGGATTTGATTTCGGAACAGAACAAAATGTGGCGTTTATTTATAAAAATGGACTTGTGGAGTACTCGCGTCGCGAACAAACAACCGAAATGTTTGACAGCAAAAAGTACTACAATTTAACCAAACATTTGATTGGTCGTTTCGAATGGGGTTCCGGAGATAAGAAGCAGATTCTTACGCTTTTGAATTTGCACTTGCGCGCGGCTCCTGAACAAGAAGAACTCAGAATTCGTCAAGGTCGTTTGGCCCATGAATGGATGAAAACGGCGATCGAGAAGGGTGAAAACGTGATCATCCTCGGTGACTTCAATACGGAACACTTGTGCGAGGAGAACGATCCTAAAAGCGATTTGGGAGTCGCGCGTGGATTGGAAACGGCCGAGCCAAATGATGACCTGGCTGATTTGAATGTGAACCTTCCGAACGAAAATAGAGTAACACACATGCTGGGTAAAGAGTTTGATCATTTGCTGGCTAGCAAGGCGATCATTGAAGACGATCCCGTGAAAGTAGATATGGTCTTCAGCCGAATGGTGGTTCGCAAAGACCTAGTGATTCGTGGCGAACCCGACAAAGATCGCTTCAATATGTTCTATTCGATCCCACAAGCAGAACGGGACATCAGCGACCACTACCCCGTGATGGCAGAAGTGATTTTCAAGTAGTGCCGGCGTTTTTCTCGCGACAAAGTACAATTTCTGGACAAGAAATTGAATTCGTGGCCTGAATAAAGTCCGACTCCGGGACGAAACACACCGAGACCACTGCGGTTATCGAGATGTTCTCGATAAAAACGATCGCCAGTGTTTTCCATGCCGCCGGTCAATAACCATTGTTGATTGAGACCGCGAAAT
>JAHEAM010000139.1 GCA_024642765.1 Planctomycetaceae bacterium | reverse complement strand
GCCTTGGAAACCGCCAGCCGGTCCCGAGATTCCGCGAGCTTCATACGAGTCTTCCCAGACGGTCTTGCCATTGCTGGTATTTACGCACTTGAGGACTTCCTTCCCATCCAAACGCGCGAAAACGTACAGATGATCGCCGACTATGGAAGGAGTTGCGACTCCATCACCGACTTCAATTTTCCAGGCTTCCGTTAGCGACGCAGGCCATTTGTCGGGTGCTTTGAAGTTGAAGACTTTAGCATTACCGTGTGCTCCGCGCCATTGCGGCCAGTCCTGCGCCATTGCGGATCCGCACGCCATTGCGGTCACCAAGCCTAAACCACCTAGAACCATTTTGAATCGCGTCAACATTTGTTTTCCTTTCGACAGAGAGACGTTTTTTGCACTGAAAGTCTGTGCATCCCCGCACTCGACTGTGTCGCAAGGTTGTGGTCAGCGACTTCAATCGGTCAATTCACCCAGAAGAAGTTATAGCAGATTCCAAGCGTTGAAACGCAGTCCCGATTTTGCGGGCAGATTGGCGATCGATGTCGACGGGGCCATCCCTCGCTGGCGAACAAGTAGGTTGCGTTGTAACGCACCATTCGACGAGGCGCGTTTCAACGCACCCTAGGCTTTTGCAAAAAATTCACAAGTAGCAGCCAAGTAGGAGCATCGTACGACATTATTCTCTCACGAGTATCAACTGAATGGCATCAGCGTGGACGTTGAAAAGCTTGTTTGCTGTCGGTGGGTGATTTTTGGTCGAGCCAGACGCGTTGTTTGTCTTGACCAGGTCGAACCAAATCACAGGGCACGCGTGAGCCGCGGTTTTCGTGACCGACCCAGGCCATTCGAACTTCGTACGAACCAGCTTCTGCGACCGAAAAACCAAATTCGATTTGCGAATTCGAATTCGCAGCGGCATAAAGATAGCCGTCACCGACAAAGGGTTCGAGACTGCCATTGTTTGACCAGTCGCCGGAGATTTTTGTTTGCGAATCATCAACGACAATTCCGGTCAGTGTTGAAAGTGGAACACCAATCAAGGTCGACGTGCCAGCGATTTTGTCAGTGCCTTTGTTAAAGTAGGGGCGAATGGATCGCGATGCCGCGATCTGATCCAATACCAACTCTGCATCCATGGATCCGCGCCGCATGGCACCGGGTTGTTCGCAAAGTTTCAACAATTCCGGTAAATATTGTTCGTACACGCCACGTGGTGTTACATCATGAAGCCGACACAAGTATGCCGCCTTGCCGACCACCTCGCCCATCATGCCGCAGGTCCGCATGACGCGGACCGTGCCAAGTGCCTCGTGTGACACGCTGATGCAACGCCCCGCCATGAACAAGTTCGGTATGTTCCGTGAATAGAAACATCGGTACGGCACGGGATAGCCTTGCTTGCGATCGACACCAGAACCAAACTCAGCCCGCGAAATGAAGGGATTGTCCGGGAACTTTTTCGCGAATTGTTCTTTCGCGTAATGAAGGTCGATGTCCCAGGTGGTTGGCACGGTTCCATCTGGAAAATCACTTTTGTTAACGATGTCATCTCGCGAAAGTTGAACGTCACCTAGCAATCGTCGCGACTCGCGAGTGCCGCCAACATGTCCAATCCATTTGAATGCAGCGTTCCGATATTTGTCACTTTCTAGACCATGTTTCATGGCGCTAAACGCACCAAAAGCCGCTCGCAAATTCCAATCGCGGATATACTCAAGATCCTGTATCGAATCCTTGTTGAAGCCCGATTCCCAGAACCATTCGGCTTTCATGAATGGGCGATTGTCAATTTCAGATTTGCTGCGGGTGGTTGCTGGGAAATCTTCGAGTGCGAGCGGCAGGGCCCAAGGAGTTTTTGGCCATAACTGCTCTGTCGCTTCCTCTTGCCAATACCAACAGTTGCTCATTCCCATTCGTTTATTGGTTTCGATTTCGAAGTCGGCACCTGCAAGCGAACCGATTTCACCGTGTCCCGTGCAATCGACAAAGAGCGGTGCATGGAAAACGCGTTCTTGACCGGTGCGAACATCCAACGCCTTAACAGCAATGATTCTATTCGTTTCATACTCGACGGTTACGTCATGTGCGAAGTGGCCTAAGAACAGAGCAATGTTGGGTTCAGCCTCGATCACCCTTTGCTTTAAGTCGTCGCCAAATTGGTCGCCAATGCCTGGCGAATCAGCAGCGTGATCCGCGAACTCTTCAATAATCTCACCAAGCCTGGGGAATTTGCCTCGCATTGTTCCGCCGTTGGCCCACACGCGGACTTCGCTGCTGCCATTACCGCCGAGTACGAAGCGGTCTTGGATGAAAGCGACCTTGAGCGACTGTCGTGCGGCAGAAATGGCGGCGCCCATTCCACTATAGCCGCCACCGACCACGACCAGATCGTAGGGACCAAGCTCTTGAGGTTCAGCGGCTAGGTTCAACCATTTGCGACGCGCAATCGTTAGCTCAGCGCCCGTCGGCGGAGCAAAGTCTGCTTCATCGGACAATAGGATTGCGTCGCAACGACCGTCGAATCCAGTTAGATCTTGCAGCGCCATCCGATTTATCCCAGTATTCAAATGGACATCGCCTCCAAAATGCCAATGCCAATCGGCTCCTTCCGTTCCGAACTCGGTGACAATCGGTTTATTGTTGATGATGAGTTTGAATCTGCCAGGAGTGCCAGGTGCGTCCCAGTGCGCCACCCAGTCTTTTGTGCGAACCCAAACGCGGTAGGTGCCCGCATGCGCAACTTCAATCTGAGTCGTTGCGTCCGACACGGGTTGTCCCATGCCATGTGCCAACAGATAGGGCGAGCCCACGATCTGTGTTGCCGCCGTATCGAGCGACCAACCGCCAAGTTCGCGAAAGGATTCGGCTTCGACAAACAAGGTGTCGGCCCGCAATCGGAAATTCGCGAATAAAGACAAGATAGCTACCAGTATGATCTTTGAAGGCGTCATGACATCGCTCAGAAAAGGACAAAAGTTGGATGTACATATCATAACTGCTATTTAGTAGGAAATGTCTTGCGTTTGTTGTCAGACCTGTCCCTTGTGCGACTCGTCGTTTGCTTGTTAAAACTGCATTTATGGATCACAACGAAGCGGGCAAATATTGGAATGACAATGCAGAGGCGTGGACCGTTCTTGCGCGGAGCGGCTATGACGTTTATCGCGACTATTTGAATACGCCGAGTTTCCTGGCGATGCTTCCGGACGTGACAGGACTAAACGGATTAGATATCGGTTGTGGAGAAGGTGCGAATACTCGTTGCGTTGCTGGGCGCGGAGCAGTGATGGAGGCGATTGACATCTCGGATGTTTTCATTCGTTATGCGTGTGAGTCGGAAAGTGAATCACCGTTGGGCATTAACTATCAAGTTGCCAGCATGGTGGCGCTGCCGTTTGCTGATGAACAGTTTGACTTTGCGACTGCGTTTATGAGTTTGATGGATGTGCCTGAGTTGGAAGTTGCGTTGGCGGAGGCATTTCGTGTCATCAAACCAAGTGGTTTCTTTCAGCTTTCGATCACGCATCCTTGTTTCGATACGCCGCATCGGAAGAACCTGCGCAATGAAGGTGTGACCTATGCGATTGAAGTTGGCGAGTATTTTCGGCAGTCTCAAGGGGGTATTTCTGAGTGGACGTTTAGTTCCGCTCCCCAAGAATTGAAGGCTACCTACGGAAAATTCAGAGTGCCGGTTTTTCATCGAACCTTGAGCGAGTGGTTTAATCTGATTTTGCAAACCGGTTTTACTATTGAACGCCTTCAAGAGCCCGAACCGAGCGACGAGGCAATTCACCTTTGTCCGGCAATACAAGATGCAACTACGGTTGCGTATTTCTTGCAGGTTCGCTTGAGGAAACACGCCTAGCTGTTTGCTGTTGATCTAAACTTGTCTACTTGAAAGCCCATTTTTAACATAGCCAAACTTCGAACCGCAAACGAATATGCGATTAATTTTTGACGCCAATTGGAATCTTGTTCCTTTAAATCTCCGATAGAATCAAACGTCGTAACGAACTAAACATGGGTTCGCATTTTCAGGCAGCAGATTAGATTGAATCATTTGCTGCTGGAGATATTCGAGATTTCCCGAGTCAAAGTAAAACAGGCTTGCAGATTACCTTTTTCTATGCTGTCGATGATGTTTTGCGATCCTCAAAAGGACCAGTCGTTAGGATGAACGAAACGAAAGATAAGAATCAATGAAGAAAATTCAATTTGACTCGGCTTTGGTTGGAACTGAGTGGCACGACGACGTGGTGTTGTCGATCGAGCAAGGCCGAATTGTTGCGATCGACGATAGTGATTCGATGCCGGTCGATGAAAGAGTTCCTGCTGTTGCATTGCCAGGAATGGTGAATGTTCACAGTCATGCGTTCCAGCGCGCGTTTGCGGGGTTGAGTGAATTTCATACGGCTGAACGCGATAGCTTTTGGACTTGGCGATCGTTGATGTTTGACTTTTTGTTGCGATTCACCCCGGGCGAGATTTATGAAGTCGCCAAGCAATTGTACGTAGAAATGTTGAACGCTGGATACACCTGGGTGGGCGAGTTTCACTACGTCCACAATGATAGGGATGGCCGTCCCTATCCGCGAATGTCGGAACTGGCCGATGCGATTCGTCGAGCCGCGGCGGACGCAGGTATTGGCCTTTGTTTGCTACCGACGTTGTATCAGCGCGGTGGCTTTAAAAACGAAGGCTTGACTGCCGGTCAAAAACGGTTTGCAATGGACGCTGAATCATTTGTCGAACTTGTCGGACGATGTCGAGAGTACATTGGTCAACAGAATGACTATCAAGTAGGCGTTGCAATCCATTCATTGCGTGCTGTCGCCGCGGAAGTTGGTAACGATGTTCTCGCGGTATTGAAGACAGGAAAATCGTTTCCAATTCACATGCATGTTGCGGAGCAGTTGGCCGAAGTTAAAGCTTGCCAAGAAGTTGAGGGCAAACGCTCCGTCGAGTTTTTGTTCGAGCGTTATGCTGTCGATGAGAATTGGTGTTTGATTCACGCCACACATTTGAACGATTGGGAGTTGCAGGCAATTGCCAAGTCACAAGCAGTGGTCGGCCTGTGCCCGACAACGGAAGCTAACTTGGGCGACGGTATTTTTCGAATGCCGGAGTTCTGTGAGGCAGGTGGCCGTTTTGCGATTGGCGGCGACAGCCATATGGGTGTTGACCTGCGAGAGGAGTTGCGATTGATCGAGTACGCTCAGCGTCTTTCGCGCCGAGAACGTGTGGTCTTGGGACCGCGTTCGCAATCGAGTGGGCGGTTTTTGTACGAACAGGCCGCGCGTGGCGGTGCGGCAGCGTTAGGAATCGGCGCGGGTGTCATTTCGGTGGGCGAGCGAGCGGATTTGACGTTGATCGATCAAAATTCGTCTGCCATCGATGGGGCACAACATGATCGTTTGCTTGATCGCCTTGTTTTCTGCAACCCAGGCGGTAACCCGATCGCGGGCACTATGGTCGGCGGCAAATTGCGAATGAAGGGTCTGGAAGGGGGCTGATACTGCGCCCTAATGCAATGGCTCTGTGCCTAAATTGCAATCGACGATATCCAAACATAAATTCGATAGGAATAAGTTGTCCGATGGCTTTTGATTTGAATGAGTTGCCCATAATTAGCGTTTTACCACAGCTGCTTGAGGCCTTTCGTTCGCGGCCAAGCGTGGTTTTAAAGGCTCCGCCCGGCGCGGGCAAGACAACGGTGGTTCCGTGGGAATTGACACGCATTGTTGAGGGGCGAGTTTTGTTGACTCAGCCTCGACGGTTGGCGGCTCGATCGGTTGCCGCGCGAATCTCGCAAATCAATAGCTTCGAATTGGGGCAGGAGGTCGGCTATCAGGTCCGGCTGGATCGCAAGTGGGGTGATGCGTCGCGGCTAATTGCGATGACGACAGGAGTGTTATTGCGGCGGCTTATTCATGATCCGTTTCTAGATGGGACGTCGGTTGTAGTGCTCGATGAATTTCACGAGCGGCCATTGGAACTGGATCTTGTATTGGGCATGCTCGTTCGATTGCAGCAAACTGTTCGGCCTGATCTGAAGTTGTTGGTGATGAGCGCGACAATTGACTGCGGGCCCGTTGCATCGTTACTCGGCGACGCACCGTCCATTGAGAGTCCCGGACGAACGTTTGAGGTGCAAGTTCGCTATTCGAAAAATTATGTCGATCGGCCGATCGAAGAAAGTGTCAGCGACGTTTTGCCAACCGCCCTTTCATCGACGACAGGGCATGTAATAATATTTCTGCCGGGCGTTGGTGAAATCATCCGAACCGAACGCGTGATTGGCAGATTGGCTGACAAGTCCGATTTCTCGGTGATGCCGCTGTTCGGTGAGATGGATTCGCGGGAACAAGACAACGTGTTGCAGCCCAGCGAGCGGCGCAAGATTATTTTGGCGACGAACGTTGCGGAGACTTCATTGACGATCGATGGTGTAACGTGCGTGATCGATAGCGGCCAAGTTCGCGTGATGCGATTCGATCCGTCCGTGGGAATGCCTCGGTTGTGTTTGGAAAGCAACAGTCAGGCGTCAGCCGATCAACGAGCGGGCAGGGCAGGGCGACAGTCGCCAGGGGTAGCGTTTCGACTATGGCCCGAAAAAATGCAACGGACGCGCGCTGCATTTGACACGCCAGAGATTTTACGCGGTGATCTCGCAGGAGCTTTGTTGCAATTGGCGGGAATGGGAGAAGATGACTTTGAGAGTTTCCCATGGTTGACGCAACCTTCGGCAATTTCAGTGGCAGGGGCAACGTCGATGTTGACGGCGATTGGAGCGTTCGCAAGGCGAAACGAACGAATTAAGTTAACAAATTTAGGGCGCCAGATGTTGGCGTTACCGGCACATCCACGCATCGCGCGATTATTGCTGGCCGGCCGTAGCCGCGGTGTCGTCGAACGCGGTGCACTTGCCGCCGCTATTTTGAGCGAACGCGATCCGTTTCGCGTTTCGCGAGCTCATGTCAAACGCGGCGTCGGCAAACCCAACGATACTCGAACCGAGCGCACGCAGTCTGATTTGGTTGATCGTGTCGCGCGCCTTGAGCATGTTCTGAATGGAGGAGATGATCCATTAGTCAATCGAGGTGCCGTCCATCAAGTTGTGCAAGCTGCCAATCAGTTCTTGAGTGTTTTGAAGTCTAACGATAAATCCAAAGACTTGACTTCAAGCGTGGAGCCCGCGAGCGGACTGCCTCAAGATGTGGACTTGGCACTTCGCCGTGCAATCTTTGAGGCCTATCCTGATCGCCTAGCGAAGGCTCGACAACGTGGTGCCGATCGAGCCTTGATGGTCGGAGGCAACGGCGTTCGTATCGGAAGAGACTCAAACGTGACAGATGCGGAGTTGTACGTATGTATTGACGTGGAACAGCGTGATCGCGATGCGGAAGTACGCATGGCATCGGCCGTCGACAACGAATGGCTTGACGAAGATCAATTGACGACACAAGACGAATTGTTTTTTCATCCAACGCAACGAAACGTTCAAGCGCGCCGCCGACG
This sequence comes from Planctomycetaceae bacterium, assembly GCA_024642765.1. Lineage (GTDB taxonomy): Bacteria > Planctomycetota > Planctomycetia > Pirellulales > Pirellulaceae > BJ22. Next base: position 1,416 of record JAHEAM010000139.1, on the reverse strand, counting down.
ATATTGGCTGGATCTGATGATTTCCGAAACGCCGATTGCCGTGGGCGATACCGAGAGTGTAGCCGAGTTGCTATTCGAGCAGGTCAACGCCAATTGGGACCAGGCGTTTCCGGCGGACGATCCGAAGGTCGGCGCATGGTTGGCGCGAGTTGAGCGTTTGCGAGAATGGCAACCGGAGGGACAGTGGCCGGACATTGACGAGTCGATGCTGAAGCAAATTGGGCGCCAGTTGTGTCACGGGCGACGGTCGTTGGCGGAAGTTAAGGCCGCACCCTGGAGTGATTTTCTGCAGACGCTCTTGAGCTACGAACAAAATAAAAAGTTGGATTCGTTGGTGCCAACCGAGTGGGCGGCACCCAGCGGCAATCGCGTTACGATCCAATACGAACGTGGCCAACCGCCGAAAATTTCTGTTCGTTTGCAAGAATTGTTTGGCTTGCCAACAACGCCAACGATCGTGGCCGGACGCGTGTCACTGCTGCTGGAATTATTGGGGCCCAACTACCGACCGCAGCAATTGACCTCGGACTTGACGAGCTTTTGGAAGAACACTTACCCCGTGATTCGCAAGGAATTGGCGAGGCGATATCCGAAACATCATTGGCCTGATGATCCTCAGGCAACGGCGGCGACTCGTTCGGGTTTGAAACGAGATGCACGATGAGTTTAGAGGCTGTTTGTCGAACGAAAAAATGTGTTATATTCAACGGGCTACGATGTGAACAACGCGGTTCCATCAAGTTGTATCCAATTCGAATTTGTTGGGGATCTGGGTTCCATGAGCGAGTCTGTTGTCAGCGGTGTTGTGCATGTGATTGAAGAGACGAAGACATTCGGCGCGAAAGGCTTTCGCAAAAGACTCGTCGTTTTGGAACAAGACAACGGACGTTTCGTAAACTATATCCCGCTCGAGTTTATTCAAGACGGATGCGACACAGTCGATGAACTCAAGCTTGGTGATGAGATCGATGTGAGCTACCGACTGAGCGGCCGCAAATGGCAAAAGGATGCGAATAGTGAAGTTAAGTTTTTCTTAAGTGCCGAAGCGATGCGATTCACCAAAAAGGGTTCGGGCAAGGCCTCACCTCCAGCCGCAGATCCCAACGCCGCGTTTGCGGAAGCCGCTGACGACGAACCACCATTTTAAGTTACAAGATTCGTCTGGGTGGAACGACGAGATTCGCGGCTAGCAAACCACCCACAATGGATATCGCAACGATCGACATGCTGAAGGCCGATTCGATGCCCTCGATTCCCTTTTGATCAACGAAGGCGGCTAGGCTTCGGTAACCCAAGCTTCCAGGGACCAGCATTAGCGTTGCCGGCATTTGTGGAATCAAGGCCGGACGATCGAGTAGCCTGGCATACAAATTGGAGGCGGCTCCCAATGCTAAAGCACCACTAAATGCTCCGAAT
>JAHEAM010000595.1 GCA_024642765.1 Planctomycetaceae bacterium | reverse complement strand
CTGAAAGACGATGTCGATCATCGCTGTCATGTTGAGTCGAATATCCTCGGCTTTCTTGCCTGTTCCTCGAAACTTCATTTGTTTTTAGGCTCGCCCTAGCGCGGTTTATGGGGTGTTTATTTTTTTTCTTTGACCCGCAAACGAAACGTTTCCAAATCATGCTCCTGGCATTTGGCCATGAGTTTTTGGACGAGTCCCGTTTCGGCATCTTCATGCGCACGAATAATAACGGCAACTTCTGCCAAGTTGCTGATGTTCATACGTTGCGCAGCTGTTATTTCACGTTTCAAAAGACCGTTGATTAGATCGCTACTTTCGATCCGTTGACCGGCAAACTTAATACTGCCGTCCTGATCCAAATTCAAAATAATTCGATATGGATCGATTTTGTCCGTTGGTTTAGCAATCTCGGACTTGGGCAATTGAATCTCGTCAGAACGTTCTGCATCCGAAAAATTGATTACGATCATAAAGAACGCGATCAATTGAAATGTCATATCAATCATGGGCGTCAAATCGGCCTCCATAATCTCGACATTTTTTCGTTTGATTCTCATGGCGAAACGCGATTGAAATAAAATGGTTATCGGATCTAGTCGAACAGCGTGCTAACGGATCGCGGTCCACGAAGTCAACAATCTCTTATGCAGATGTCGTAAGCTCGCCTTTTTTGGATGGAATTTTCTCAAAACGTCCCATCAGATTGCCGCTGTTGATGCCGACTTCAAGCTCAAGTTGTTCGAAACGATTTCGCAAGATGTTGTATGCCGCGATTGCGGGAATCGCGATCGCAAGCCCAATCAGTGTCGTCACGAGAGCCTTGGAAATACCGTCAGCCAATTTGGTTGGATCGGGTGTGCCACCTCCTGCTGTGGCGATTTCAAAAAACGAACTGATCATCCCGTGAACCGTTCCGAACAATCCAATCATTGGGCTAATGGTTCCGATGAGGGCAAGGTAACTCAAGCGATGCTGCATCTTCATACTCTCTTCCTGCCCGACCTCTTGCATCGCTTCGACCGCATGGTCGTAACCGCTCGACAGTCGCGCGAGGCCGCTAGAGAGAACATTACCCAAAAAGGATTCGTCGGCCTTCGCGAATTCGTAGGCCTCTTGGTACTTTTTGTCGTCGAGTAAGGCTTCGAAGCCATCGACAAGAGATTGCGGGCAAACGTAATCGCGCCGCGCAGCCAACAGGTTCATAATGAACAGTGCCACGAGAATAAACGAGAGCCCCAAGAAGACCAAGATGTAAAGCCACCCCAAGGCTTTTACCAGCCACCCGAGGATAGAAATTTTGTCCGATTCATTCGCTGTATCAGTCGCCGCAGCACCTGCGTCGTCCTGGAACGCGAACGCTTCTGCGGTTCCAAAACTCGAAAAAGGAGTTGGGAATGCAATGGCTTGTACAAACACAGCAAGCATGGCAACCAAAAAGAGTTTCGTCCAAATCGATTGATTCAAAGCCTGCATTGACCTTCTCCACAAGTTGCTAATTGAACTTCGCAGAGCATTTGTGCTGCCCGAAAGCATGAACAAATGATTTCGCTGCGTTGTCGTTCTTGAAATTCCGTTGTGCACTCCAACGAAGTGCGTTATTCACCACAATTTTAGCTTGAATACGAATATTCCACCAGTATTCGTAAACCGAGTCACGTTTGTTGTAACCTACTTGTTCAGTTTTTGCGCCCAAATCGAGTTTCGATAAAGGGATTGCAAACTTTCGCGGGCGTCAAATGCGAGATCATTCTTTTGTAGTTGAGGCCAAATCGTTGTCAGATAATAGAGCGCTTCGGCATGCGAATCGGGGGACGAATTAAATAACAAATCGGTATGCAGGAAGTTGAGAGCCGCGGCCTTGAGATTACCTTCCGCCAAATCGCAAAGACCGAGGACGTTGTAGCAATTTGCAAACAAGATCTGATTCTCTGGATTTTCATTCAAGATAATTTGCTCGACCCTTTCGCGAGCTTCCTTTACGTTCTTGGACAGCACCAGCGATTTGGCCAGAAGTGGCTGCGCGAGGGTTTTAAGCCGCAGTGCCTCAGCCGAATTTTGGGACGACGAAATAATGTTTTGAAAGCTGGTTTCGGCACCGGGGCCGTCGCCGAGCCGCAGTAGCGTTTCACCAAGTAAAAACTGGCCACGAAATTGGATGTCCGGAACGGACGAGTTGGCAAGTTTCTCAAATTCCTGGCGCGCCAAATCATAACGGCCAATGTCGGTGTACATCGAGCCAAGAATTTCAACGATTTCGAAAGAGTGGTAACTCTCAGGGAATTTTTTTGTGAACGCCAGAACTGCAGCCCCGGCGTCAGTTGCAGAAAGTTTGCCACCGCGCATCGAGGACATCGCAGAACCAAAAGCTCGCAGATATTCGAATTCTTCGGCCGTTAATCGCTCGGTTGGAGGAGAGGATATCTTTGCCAGTTCAGCGAG
>JAHEAM010000594.1 GCA_024642765.1 Planctomycetaceae bacterium | reverse complement strand
ACATCAATGCACCGCTGATCCCAGGTAAAATCATCGCACAGATGGCAATCGCACCACAGCAAAACAAAAACCAATAGGCTGGTTCGCCGTTGGCTTGCGCAGGTGATGGCAGCCGCGAAAGCGTGACTGCAATGACGATTCCGATGCCGACCAAGACGACTTGAGGAAATTGTATGGGACCAACCTTCCGAATCTCACTCCAGACAAACCAGCTGGAGCCAAAGACCATTCCTATGAACGCGGCTAGCACAAAAGGACGCAGTGTTGGCATGTCCAACATAGTCTTGATCGTGAACAACGAAGTTACGAGCCCGCAACCGATTCCCAGAATCAACCACAACACAAAGCGAAAATCGATGTGCGCCGATGCCTCTCGCCATTTCTGCTCTTTGAGAAGCACCCAAAGCCGAGTGTCGAAGCGGCTGATCGCAACAACCAACCTTTCGTAAATCCCCGTAATCAAGGCAACAGTACCACCCGAAAACCCCGGCACAATATCAGCGGCTCCCATGCCAACCCCACGCAGCCAGATCATAAAACCGGACAAATGTTTCGCGGACGGGTCGTGGTCCATCTTGATTGAGTCACCGTTCTTTGGAGTTGATTATTGAATTAAAACTGGTTGTTGAAATCGCGTTTACAATGTTATCTTGATTGGCCTAAACTAAATCGTCAACGACAGACAGCAAGCGAACTAACGTCAGCCAAATGAATGAGCGCCCAATACCACCGACGATTGCATATCGAGAGTCCTGCAAAAATCAATCTATTCCTCGAGGTCTTGGGCAAACGGCCCGATGGTTATCACGAGCTCGAAACGATCATGACGCGAGTCTCGCTTTGTGATTCTTTGTCTTTTGAAAACTCAAGCGGTGATATTAATGTCTCAACAACTTTTGTCGACTCGAACGACTCGCGACTAATCGCAGATCCTAATGAAAATCTAGTCTACAAAACGCTTGCGCGTCTACGTCAGTGCGCTGGGATTCAACGTGGGATGCAAGTCAAACTCAATAAACGAATACCTATTCAAGCTGGCTTGGGCGGCGCATCCAGCAATTCTGCCGCAACGCTGTTAGCAGCCAATGAACTCTGGGACTTGAACTGGCCCGTAGAGCAACTCAATTCAGTCGCAATGGAATTAGGGTCGGATATTTCGTTTTTCCTTTTTCACGGAATGAAACTTTGTCGCGGACGAGGCGAACGCATTGAACCGATTACAGCCCACTTCGGAACTGCAATCGTGATTGTGATGCCGCCCGATGGCATCGAGACTCGATTGGCTTTCGGAAAATTAGTATTGCCCAAAAAATGCAAAAAGCCAGATTCCATTTTAGCTGCGTTGGATTCAGGTGATATGAATTCGGTTGCGGTGCAATTACACAATCGATTCAGTGACGCCGTTAATGAACTTTCGCCTTGGCCCAAAATAATTGCCGCTGAGCTAAAGCAAACAGGAGCTTTAGGCGGCCAAGTCACTGGTTCCGGTTCCTCATGGTTTGGGATTTATAAAAACTTCGAAAACGCGATCCAAGCGACCCAAACCATTCAAAATCGCCAACCTGAGCTGCGAACCTTTTGTTGTCGGACCATACCTTGGTAGGCCCCGCCAGCCAATTGCAAGTCGCAGAATCGGCACAACGGGTTACTTTTTCTTGATTTTCCATGTTGGAACGAAGCCTAAATCACGATGACAAAGCGTTGCGATCGCTACAATTTGAGCAACTGCGGGCAGCTCGCCTCAGCTTGAAGCATTCATTTTTGGTGGGATTCGCGAAAGTTGACCACTTTTTCTCGTTTTAACTATACTTGAAGGAATCTCGATTCCGCGGTCCGCACGATGTCGAAATGAGAAAGACGGCTTGTCTCCGGAGCCGGCGCCGTTTGCGCCCCTCTGTTGACTTGATCGTGACGGTCCAAAATCGAGAATGAAGTTTTGCGAATTCGAATTTTTTGCATCAAGACGACACCACTAACTTTTATTTTTAAGCGAAAATTGTCGATGAAATCAGCCTTATCCTTTGCGTTAGTCTTGGTCAGTTTTGGTTTATCCGTAGCCAACGCCCAGGTATCCGACGAACCACGTCCGTTCGCGCCGGGAGTGCTAAAAGTATTGCCGCTTGACCTGCGCCCCGAGGACAGCTTTTCGCCACCATTGCGAATTCCCGGTTTGACGACCGAGTCCTATCAAGGCAACTTTTTAGCAAACGCTGATTCGTTGCATGGTCAAACACAACAAATCGTTTTCTTTCGCGATGTTTGGGTTTATGAGTTCTCGACGTTGGGACTACGGCAAATCGAATTGCAAATGCGAATGCCTGATGGAACATCGGCTCGCAAAAACTTTTTCTACATGGTCTACCGACTGCGAAACCTTGGCAAAAGCCTGACCTATAAACAAGTCAAAGAAGGGCTCGTCAATCCCTTCATCAAGTACGAACTTGTCAAAA
>JAHEAM010000138.1 GCA_024642765.1 Planctomycetaceae bacterium | reverse complement strand
GGGCCGCGTGCGATAAGTTCGAGCCCTTAGTTTCTTCCAACATAATTTTTTAGAATATTCTACAATGGCTGTTCAACTACCCAAAAGCAAAGCTGCAGCGGCGGTAAACCTCACACCGCTGATCGATTGCGTTTTCCTGCTATTGATTTTTTTCTTGGTTGCCAGTCGGATCGCGGACGAGGAACCTCAATTGGATTTAGACCTCCCTAATGTTAGCGAGGCTCTGCCTGCGATTTTCGAACCCCAAGAATTGATCGTGAGTATTGACGCGGAGGGGCGGTTTTTCGTCGCTGGCGAATTTCGCCAAATCGAACAAGTCGAACAATTGTTGCGGCGTTCTTATGAGGCGAACCCGCTGTCGCAATCGGTAATCATTCGCGCCGACCGGCGCGTCAATTGGGAGACGGTGGCCCAGGCTATGGCGCTCTGCAAGAAGGTCGGCATCCAACAGTATTCAGCAACGATGGAAGAGCAGTAGTCCCAAGGTTTTTTTGCTAAATGAAGTTTCGCAATTTCGGACCAAGCACCAACAGTCCTCAGACGATTGAGCAGAACGTTGTCCACCAAACGCCATTCCATTCACAAGATTGCTTTACCAAAGGAGACGGGCATTGATGCCCAGTTTTGGCCGGTGGTATTGGCACTGTGCCTAACGGGTGCTTTGGGGGCAGGTGCCGTGATTGCGACACTGCAAGGTCCTTGGATGTGGGGCACGCTGATTTCCCTGCCCTTTTTGGTAATCGCCGCCATCATTGCCTTGCAACGTATCCCAAACGGATGGTTGCGACGCGGATTGCAATTTGCAGTGTTGTGTAGCGTCGCTGCACACTTGCTGTTTTTGATTATCGCCGCTTCCACAATGATCTTTCATTCGTCGACGGAAGAGAACGTCGTACAAAATGCACCGAAGCGTTCGGAAAAAGTCATCCTTGTCCAGCGCCGCGATGCCCCTCAGGTTTGGAAGAAGGTTCAGCAACGCCCACCTGTGGAAACACAAAAGGAAAACGAGCGCAGTCAGCCTGAGAATCGTGAGCAACCGACCGAACAAGTCATGCCCGCCTCACAACAAACGCAAGTTGCGAATGTGACAACCGAACGCCGTGTCGATTCTGCGTCGAGTATTCCCAAGTTGAGTGAGTCGACATCGGAGTCGAAACGGTCACAAGCCATGGAAACGGCTCTGTCCGGCGGTGCCATGAGCCCGACACCGAAATTTACAGAGCCCGCTGAATCGAGTTCACGCCCTGCCCCTTCAACCAATACTGTGGCGAATGAGAATCAACGCGCCGCGAAAAATCAGCCTGAAAAACGCTCCTTGGCAAACGAGTCACTGCCGCAGCCAACCAACCAACCGAGCGCCGAAGTGTCCAGACGCAAAGCAATGGGCAGCGAAAGTAGCGAGGCATTAGCAGCGCTGGCTACTGCACGCTTGCGTGAAAGCCGAACGGAAATTAGCCAAAGCTCCGTCGCGAATACCCCGACCACAATCGCTCAACCCAAACGCTCTTCAAAAACGCCCGAGGCAAACGAACAGACCACCAGCATACGACTGGCAAACTCCGAGAGCCGTCAGAACAATTCTTCGGAGCCGCAACCATCGACGTCCGTTCCGACGCCGTCATCAAGTAACGCAACACGCCGCCAGACAACATCATCTCCTGCGGAATCGCTTGTCGAAAATTCCGCCAACATACCGCGCCCGACTCGCACTGAATCCCAGCTGCGCTATTCACCAGCATCGAAAGACGTCCCTGCTCAACCGACGGCAGTTGCTGCTGCATCGGAACCGCAACCGAAAATGGCTGAAACAAGTTTGACTCGTGGCGTCGAAGGAGGAGCACTTGCCAGTGAGTCCAGAAACTTGGCGCCTGGTCAGCAACCCACCAGTGGCATGGCCCCGCAGGCATCGACCGCAGCGCGACGCGAGACGTCACAGCAAAATCAAACGTTGATGGAATCGTTGACTTCACAGCAGGCGGCCAACGTCCGTAGTTCCGTCGCAAAAAGCGAACAATCGGCGTCGGCACAACAAGTCAACACGACTATGACCGCACAAATTCGCGGTCAGCGCGAGCCAGCGCTCGAGACGACGGAATCCTCGGCCGCAACGCAAAATTCGTCGATGGCCTCGGCACCATCCCAACGCATTGCTTCGGACGTTGGTGATGTGATCTTGGACACAGGGCCCACAAAAAACCTTAATGAAAGCGACTTGGTTCGCGCAGTTGCAGCGGGAGGTGGTAACGAGAATCTCGGTTCATTCCAACCCGAGAATGTTGCCAACGAATCGCGTGAATCTAGTGGACGTTCCCCTGCTGTTATTAACAGCCAACTCGCAGCGAATGCTTCAGCACCGATGGCACAAGGCTCGGAATCTGCAACTCGTAATGATAATCCCACAGAGTCGAATGCGACGACGGACAGCAATCGAGCGGAGCTCGCCGCAAGTGAGGCTTCGTCTCGAGAGCTTTCGCCTGCGATAGATGATAGCGAAGGGGGGGCGAACGCGGGCGAATCTCAAATCGCGCGGCGAGATGGAGCCGAAAACAACGACGAAGAAGAAAACGAACTCGCTGACTTTCAAAAGCAGGACGAGCCGCGCAACGGCAATGCAGAAAGTCGCTTGTCGCGTGCAGCCCAGGTTCAATCAACGGTTAAGTTAGCCGAGGGGCGGTCGGTTTCGGATTTGGGTGGCAATGGTCGAGCCAATGCGATGCCATCGCCGCGCGAGGGTACTGCCAATGATCGTTCACTGGCAACAATTCAAACGGAACGCGTTCTTGATCAACCAGGTATTGAATCGAATTCGCAATCCTCGTCTGGCGGCGCGGAAGTAACACGAACCCAACAAAACAACGAACCCGGCGAGCTCTTACAGTCCGCCGTGTCGCGATCACCCGGACGAAGTTCCGCACAAACACAAGTTTCCTTGCAGCCAACAGAAGTACGTTCCGAAATCGCAGATGTGGACGCTCGCGGTCGATTAAGGTCGGCAACCACGCCCCGTTCTCAAGTGCTTTCGGATCGGATCGCGGGTAGCCAGCGAGTGGAGCTCAGTGAGATATTGGGACCCAGCGGGCTGGGTGAAAAGCCGAGTCCAGAAGCAGGCACGCCCAGTCGACCTGCGCGACGGGATTCTAACGTTTTGCAAAACGAGACGCCGAACCGGTTCGTTCGTGAGGGACGAGTGGAAACGCCGTCGACTCGGGCGGATGCGGTTGCCGCCAAGGAAGCGTTTATGGAACGCACGCCAATTTCGGGAGCAGGTGGCCCGACGACTGAACCGTCGATTGAGCTTGGGTTGCAGTTCCTTTCACGATTTCAAAAGGGTGATGGGCGCTGGATACTTGAGGAATTCGATCGCGACGCAGATTTGCACAGTCATCAAATGCGCAGTGACACGGCCGCCACGGGTCTGGCACTTTTGGCCTTTCAAGGCGCGGGGTATAACCATCGCGAATTCAAATATGCTGCCTCGATGTCTCGTGCAATCGATTGGTTGATTGAACATCAGGAGTCAGACGGTTGCTTGTATGTGCCGATGGACGAGAAATCGAACGGTACATGTCAACTCTATTCACATGGCATCGCGACGCTGGCTCTGACTGAGGCCTATGGCATGACGCAAGACTCGCGTTTGCAGGAACCTTGTCAGCGCGCGCTCGACTACATTGCCAAGACCCAAGACCCGAAGCGCGGGGGGTGGCGTTATTACGCAGATTTGGGACGTCGCCAAAGTGACACGTCGGTTACCGGTTGGATGATGATGGCGATGCAAAGCGGTCGGTTGGCTGGCTTTCAGACTCCCAAGGAGACCTGGGACCGAATTGGCGATTGGCTCGATTTGGCGCGCGATAGCCGAGTCGAAGGCAAATTTCGCTATAACCCTTATGCCCCCGACGATCGCGAGTACCAACGCGAGGTTTCACCTGCGATTACAGGAGTTGGTGTCCTGATGCGATTGTATAGCGGTTGGAATCGCGATGACGAACGCGTTCAAGTTGCCGCTGATTACTTGCTCGAAGCGATGCCAAACCAAGACTCGAGTTTTGAGCGCGACACCTATCATTGGTACTACGCAACGCAAGTTTTGCGACACATCGGCGGACGACGCTGGGAAGAATGGAATCTCACGTTGCATCCGTTGTTGGTGGAAAGCCAAATCAAGACGAGTGAGTTCGCTGGAAGTTGGGACCCCTACTCTCCCGTTCCCGATCGCTGGGGCCACGTCGGCGGCCGCTTGTATGTCACGGCAATGAATCTCTTGTCGTTAGAAGTTGATTACCGCTTGTTACCGCTCTACGAAAACACGACGAAATAAGGGGCAACAAGACTCTGCAACCTCGACTTGCAGTGTCATCTAATAACTTGGCAACAGCGTGCCTTGGGCATTTTGCAGTCGAATGTAGTCTTTTTCAATCGCCAAAATTTCGTGCACGATTTCGGACGTATGCCGCAGCTGCTCGATGCTTTGTTCGAGGTGTTTTTCGAAATCGATGGGGCGTTCGTCTTTTGCAAGTGTTGCTGCCGTTTCTGCCTCGCAGAGACTTTGCAATTGTTGCTGCTTAATATCGAGCAACTCGCGATGGCGACGAAGCGAATGCAGTGCTTCTTGAACTTCTAAACGAATCTGATCGCGTTTAGCTAACACGAGAGACTGAAGTTGTTTCTGTCGTTCGGTTGCCGCTGAATTTTTCAGGCACTCGATTTCGTCTCGCAGCATGCATTGCCACCACTTTGCTGGACCAGGTAGCGAAAGGCCGGCACCCAACAGTGGGTTCGCTGATCCGGCAATACCCGCAATGCTTTCTGGCGAAAGACAACAGGCATTTGCTGCCAGTTTCTCGAGGGCCAACAAATCGCCACGATTCGACAATGCAATGCTCACGGCCAATTCTTCTTCGGTCGAGATTGAATCATGAGCCGTTGCAACAAACGCAGTCCAAATCGGAAGCGTCGACTCGTGTTTCAGTTGCAAGAGCGTCTCCAATCCGTCGTTCAAACGACCTTGATTGAAACGCAATTCCGCAACCTGTTGATCGAGCTCCAAGTGCTGCCGGAACAGTTCGCTCGAATCGCCAGGCACATCCACGCCTGCATCGCGAAATTTTGACAGAGCTCCTTCCGCGTCCCGCAAAACAGTATGTGTTTGGTCAATGATGGGTTGCTGCGAGTAAACCTCTGTCAAGTTCAAGTAGGCTTCGAGTGCCGTTGCCGCGTGAACACTGCGCTCATAATTTGCCTGAGAACAGAACGCGGAATCCAAGGCCTGCGGCAACTTCCCAAGCGATTGCAACCACTGGCGATGCGATTCGATTTGTTGAGCGATCGGCGCACCGTCGCTGGCCAGACGCAGGCATTCTTCGAATGTCAGGTCGCGAACTTCCTTTAACGTCGCATTGGAAATGGGCCAGCCGTAAATACTCTCGGCGACTTCGGTCAATTGAACCGGTTGCCGCGAATCAAATTTGATGACCCGCAGTGTCTGGTTTGGAATTGGGTCGGAAGGCTGACAAATGGTCGCTGAGCAATCTTTGACATTGTGTTTGGAGTTTCGCAGCTGCGCGCAGCCGACAAGACCACTTGCTCCTAGACTAGCAAGGGCCAGCGAAAGGGCGATTCGCTGCAAGTAACCTGACATCTCGGGTGATTTCGTCTTTTGCGGGAAAACCGACATCAACACGCATGCGTGCTCCACTCTGGGGGCGGAAACACGACGTTCGAGTTGTATCGACCCTTGAGACCTTGACGATTAAACGGTTTCCAAAAGGGATACCCAATTACCCGATTCTGCACCCTAATTTAGCTAAACCCTGTGGCCTAGGTGGGATTTCGGGCTTTGTGGATTTCTGTTCGCAACCACCTTGTTTTTGACATATTTTCCTGTATAAATTGAGTTAATCAGTTTTCCAAAGGAAAAACACGTGAATTTGATGGTTTCAGATCGAAGTTTGTTGGAATTGCTCGGGCGACAAGGCGGGATGTCGGTTGCTGAGTTGATCGAAGCTCTGGGCGTTACTGCCACAGCGGTTCGGCAACGGCTTGATCGTCTTACGGCTGCCAAGTTGATCGACCGAGTCGAGGTTCGTTCGGATGCAGGCTCGCGTGGTAGACCAGCGCATCAATACGTGTTGACTGGATTGGGGCGTGAATCGCTCGGGAATAACCTGAATGATTTGGCTCGAGCGATTTGGAGCGAGTTGCGAGCAGTCAAAGATGAAAATACTCGGGCTCAGATCATTGAAGGCGTTTCGCGGAGGATGGCAGAGTTGTACCAGGCTCGCATCTCGGGCGCAACGGTCGAAGAACGAATGGAATCACTCGCAGCTTGCTTGAATGCAAATGATGTGATGGTGAGCCTGAAACGCCCAGCCAGTGGCGATTGCCAAAGCCACAATGACAAATCCGTAGCGTCGGACAAGGACTTGCCCGTTTTGGTCATCAACGGTTGTCCCTATCCAGGACTTGCGGGTGGTGAACAGCATGACATCTGTGACATGGAGCAAGCCATGTTTTCGAATTTGGTTGGCATTCCGATGGCGCTCAAAGAGTGCAAGTGTCATTCGCCGCAAGGAACATGTACGTTTGTCGTTGAAACGCCAGAGTAAATGAAAATACACGTTGTCGCAGTGGACTGTCTCTGCGGCCGCAACAAATTTTGAACCCTTTTTTAGTTAAGCAAAAAAAGATGATTGATACACTTGAAATAAAAAATCTCCATGTGGAAATCGAGGGCAAGCCAATTCTGCGTGGCGTTAATTTGACGCTTCGCCGCGGTGAAACGCACGCCTTGATGGGGCCGAACGGTTCGGGCAAAAGCACTTTGGGGCTCGTGATCATGGGTCACCCGAATTACGACGTCACCGAGGGCGAGATATTGCTCAACGGCGAAAATGTCTTAGAGATGGAAGCCGACGAGCGAGCTCGCGCTGGAATCTTCATGGCGTTTCAGCGTCCGGTCGCGGTGCCTGGTGTGAAACTGGCAGATTTCTTGCGGCACGCGACGACGAATGTACGCAATCCCGACCGAAAGGAAGGAGAGGATTTGATTCCAATGCGAGAGTTCCGCACCGAACTTAAGGAAAAGATGAGTCAGCTCAAAATGGATACGGAGTTCGCTCGGCGTTACGTCAACGATGGTTTCAGCGGCGGCGAAATGAAGCGTGCTGAAATTTTGCAGTTAGCGATGCTGCAACCAAAATTCGCGATTTTGGATGAGACCGATTCGGGCTTGGACGCAGATGCCGTGCGTTTGGCAAGTCAAAGTATCGCTGAAATTGGCGGCGACGGAATGGGATTGCTGATCATCACCCACCACGACAAGTTGCTGGAGCACAACCCTCCGCAATACACGCACGTGATTTTGGGTGGAAAAATTGTCGAAACTGGCGGACCAGAATTAGCTGCCGAGCTCTATTCAAATGGCTACGAGCGAATTCGCCGCGACTATCCTGAGTCCGCTCAGGCAAACGATACGATTGACGTTGACGACACGTCGCCGGTTGCGGCGAACTAATGAGTTCCGCCGACTGACGCGCAAGACGAGTTGAATTTTTAGGAAATAGAAAGCAATCATGGCACTCGACATAACACAACCCGAAGCGATCGACGAACAAGAAGACGCCATCGGCGAAATCAATAAGTACAACTTTCGTACGCAATCCAAGGCAGTATTCAAAGCGCGAAAGGGTATCGACGCGGAGATCGTGGCACAAATTTCTGAGATGAAAGATGAGCCGAGTTGGATGCTCGACTTTCGCTTGAAGTCCCTTGAGATTTTCAATTCGAAACCAATGCCCAAATGGGGAGGCGCTCTCGATCTGGATTTTCAAGACATCTACTACTATCTCAAGCCAACGGACCATCAAGGCAAAACATGGGACGACGTCCCCGCTGAAATCAAAGAGACGTTTGAGAAGCTGGGTATTCCCGAAGCGGAACGAAAGTATCTGGCAGGTGTCAAAGCCCAGTTCGAAAGTGAAGTGGTTTATGGATCACTTCAAGAAGATCTCGCGAAGAAGGGCGTTATCTTTACAGATACCGATACGGCCGTTCGCGAACATTCCGACTTGTTGCGCGAGTACTTTGGCAAAGTCATTCCGCCTAGCGACAACAAATTCGCCGCATTGAATTCGGCGGTTTGGTCTGGCGGTTCGTTCATCTACGTTCCGAAAGGCGTTAAGATCGAGTTTCCGCTACAGGCTTACTTCCGCATCAACGAAGAAAGCATGGGCCAGTTCGAGCGTACACTGATTATCGTCGACGAAGGCGCTCAGGTTCACTACGTCGAGGGTTGCACAGCTCCGATGTACACCAGTGAGAGCTTGCATTCGGCGGTTGTCGAAGTTCTCGTCAAGAAAAACGGCCGCTGCCGATACACGACGATTCAAAACTGGGCGAATAATATTTACAACTTGGTGACCAAGCGAGCGTTTGCCTACCGTGACGCGGTGATGGAATGGGTCGACGGAAACTTAGGTAGTCATTTGACGATGAAATATCCGGCGGTCTACATGATGGAACCGGGAGCGCGTGGCGAGATTTTATCAATCGCCTTTTCGGGCAAGGGGCAGCATCAAGACGCAGGGGCAAAGCTCGTTCACTGTGCACCGAATACGACCGGTCAAATCATTTCGAAATCGATTTCCAAGAACGGTGGTCGCAGTAGCTATCGAGGTTTAGCCAAAGTCGAAAAAGGCGCCGTGAATTCGAAATGCAATGTGGTTTGCGATGCCTTGATTTTGGACGCCGAGAGTCGGAGCGATACCTATCCCTACATCGAAATCGCCGAGCAAGATGTTTCGATTGGACACGAGGCTAGTGTTTCGCGGATCGGTGAAGAGCAACTCTTCTATTTGATGAGCCGTGGTCTGAGCGAGGCTGAGGCGAGCACGATGATTGTCAATGGTTTCATTGAACCGCTCGTAAAGGAATTGCCAATGGAGTATGCGGTTGAGCTCAATCGCCTGATCCAATTGCAAATGGAAGGTTCAGTGGG
>JAHEAM010000593.1 GCA_024642765.1 Planctomycetaceae bacterium | reverse complement strand
AGGCACAATTGAAAAATTGTTTCTGAATTTCGCGCCGGTTGGTTTTTGAAGGCCGGTTGGTTTTTAAAGATTGCCGGAAATCGTTTCAATTTGGAAACCAACATACGAAGAGGAATTTGAATGTTGCCCAACGACGATGCTACCCCAGACGAATTTCGCGTCGCACCTGAGTCGGGATCTGCTGCAAATGAATCCTTGGTTTCTCAAACGGGCGATGGAACGGCAACGCAAAATACTTCGTTGCCAAATGCAGTGCTGCCAATTTCCACCGTTTCCGAATCCGTGAGAATTTCGCCAGTGAATAACGGGAATGATGTGAGCCAAGGGAAAAGCACACGACATCACGAGAACTCGTTTCTGGGCAGCCTGTTTTGGGTTTTGTGTTGTGTAGCATTTGTTGTGGGGCTTTGGCAGCTTGGCCCCGTGATTGCGGAGCGATATCAATACGCGATGGCGCGTGGGAAGATCAGGGCCGAGTATGAGGGGGCATCTGAAATTCTGGAGTCGAATCCGTTGGCGAACCTCTCAATTGCCTCACAGCTTGTTGCCAAAAAAATTCGTCCCAGCGTTGTCAGCGTTGAATGTGAGAAATTGGCGGTCGTCGATGGAGAGACAATGCATGGTCAAGGGCAGGGGTCTGGCGTTGTTATTAGTGCAGATGGCTATATCGTTACCAATCAACATGTGGTTGAAAACGTCGCTTCCTTTGACGGTCGGCCAAACATTATTGTCCGCTTGGCGGACCAATTTACCTATCCCGCGACTTTGATCGGAACCGATTCTGAATCTGATTTGGCCGTTCTCAAAATCGAAGCTCCTGGATTGGTCTCCGCGACTTGGGGTGATAGTGATGAATTGGCCGTTGGTTCAATGGTTTGGGCAGTAGGCAGTCCGTTCGGCTACGATCAGACGATTACTTCGGGAATTGTCAGCGGCAAAAATCGCCTGACAAACACCGGCCGGAACCGCGCAACACTTAAACGGGACCTGTTACAGACCGATGCGGCCGTCAATCCAGGAAATAGTGGTGGACCGTTGGTTGACGCTCAAGGCGACGTGGTAGGGATCAACACGTCAATTTTAGGCGATACCTATCAAGGCATTAGCTTTGCCGTTCCAAGTGCGGTTGCGAAATTCGTTTCGGAGCAATTGATCAAGTTTGGAAAAGTCAAACGCGGCTTTTTTGGATTTGTGCCACATGCCGTAACACAGGACATCTATGAACAATTGTCATTACCAGACCTGCAAGGAGCACTCGTCGGAAAGGTCGAACCTGGCACTCCAGCCGACGAAGCAGGGCTTCGGATCGCCGACGTCATTCGTAGTTGGAATGGCAAGCCGATTGAAAACTCGGTTCAGGTTTATAACTTTATTGCCGTGACACCGCCGGGCAAGAACATCAATGTTGAAGTTTTCCGTGATGGAGTTATCCATGAATTGACTGTTCGCGTTAACGAAGGGCCACGCTAGGCAATTTTATGTTGACGGCAACGACATGTTTATCTGGCCAAGCTCAGAACCATGCGGAAGTCAGATGCGGGTAGATGCACCCGATCACGTTTGCGTTTTGTGATAGGCTATAAATCGGCAGTGTTCTTACCACCTGTCCAAACGGCCAGCATTTTCTAAAATGGTTGTTTCACCAACGGCCGCTGACCAGTATCGATTGTCAGCGAATGAGCAGTATTTGTTGGGCTGCCAATATGACCTTGATGTTAATTTAACTTATGGAGAGAGTGGTGACCCATTCAACCCCCGTACAGCCGTCACCTAAAAACGAACACACTTCAGCCACCAAACATCAATCGGCCCGTCTCACTTTCTTGAATACTACCAATGAGACTAATGGACAGCGCCAATGGCAAATCGAAGTATATCCTTGCGAGGGTTTTCCGGATCGACGAGCTGATGATGCGGTTTCGATGGCTCATGACCTGGGTTTGCATGGCATTATTTCGCTAACCTCATCACGTGGCTATGTGATTGATGGGCAATTATCCAGAGATAAGTTGCAGCAAGTTTGTGCCCGGTTATTGGTGGAACCGGTAGTCGAAGCGGCTCAAGTTGGCGAAATTGGCGACGTGGGGTTCTTGCAGGAGTGCGTCGCGGAGAATGTCGTTTACGTACTCCCGAAAACTGGCGTTACGGACGCCGAGGCCGATAGTGCGGCGAGATCCATTCGGCAGATGGGTTTTGAGATTGAGGGCGTAAGAACGTTTCGAAAGTTCGTTTTTGAAAACGCAACGAACGAACAGAAGGACTTCATCGCAAACCGAATTCTTCATAATGATTCGATCGAAGAATTGCGTTGGGGACCATTGAATATCGCATCGTTACGAGCCGCTGCTCCTGCTGATTCGCGTAAGCATTCGGTAACCTTGACACCACTAGACGACAATGCACTGTTGCAACTCAGTCGCGATGGACAGCTGAGTTTGACACTTGTTGAAATGAAGACCATCCAG
>JAHEAM010000592.1 GCA_024642765.1 Planctomycetaceae bacterium | reverse complement strand
GGTAAAGGATCCAAGTCGTCTGCTACGTTTCAACGGATCAGCGACTGTTATTCGTTTCCAGCAATCTGTTGCCAAATGCAAGCGATGTTGGCCACTACTTTTTCGATTTGCTCGAATCGATGCGCGGCCGTGATGAAGAAACGAACGCGAGCCTGATCCTCGGCAACGGCGGGATATAAAATCGGTTGCGCATTGATCCCCGCATCGAACAATCCCTGCGATAACCGTAGTGCATTGATCGAGTTTCCAGTGATTACCGGTATGATTGGTGAGTCATGACTAGGTCCCGTGTCCAAGCCCGCATTCTTGGCGAGTTTCAAGAACAAAGCCGAATTTTCTCGCAAACGACTAACACGCTCGGGTTCACGCCGCATTAGTTTCAGTGAGCCCAAAGCCGCACCAACATTGGCCGGTGGAATTCCGGCGGCATACACATAGCCAGGGGTTGTGTAGCGCAAATAATCGATCATGTTTTTTGTCCCGCCGACAAAGCCCCCGCAACTTCCGAAGGACTTGCTGAGCGTTCCCATCCAACACTCAACGTCTTTGCGATCGACATTAAATAGTTCTGCGACGCCACGACCCGTCGCTCCCAGGGTTCCGATTGAATGCGCTTCGTCAACGAACAACCAACAGTGATGGCGATTTTTGACTTTCACGAATTCTCGCAAATCCGGGAAATCTCCGTCCATGCTGTACAAGCCTTCGATCGCAATCAATACACGAATGGGCGACGCCGCGCACCCGACAACTCGGCACCTTGGATAATGCTGTTGTGTGCCAATGAATCATGGAGAATCAAGTCGCCAGATCCGACCAGATGTCCGATTACCGATTCGTTGGTTGCGTGACCACCCGGAAACGTAATCACGTCTTCAACACTTAAGAAATCGGCAAGTTCATGCTCGAGTTCTTTATGCAACGTTTTCTCACCGCTCACCAAACGACTTGCAGAAACGCTTGTTCCGAACTCATCGATCGCTTTCTTGGCGGATGCGATGACTTCTGGGTGGCCTGATAGTCCTAAATAGTTGTAGCTGGAAAACGAGATTAATTCGCGCCCCGCGATCCGAGTTGTGTCGGCGATAATACCCTCGTGTACCGAGAAGTAGGGGTTGCGCAAACCCGTTTTGACAATCGTCTCCTTGTCGCGCTGAAGGCGAACATACTCTGGCGTCTGCTCCAAAATGTAATAGGACTCAGGGATTGGTCCGCCAGAAACAGTTGTTTCGGGTTGTGCTTTTGACGCGGTCTTTTGTTGGATCACTCGATCGGAGCCAATGTGCTTTTGAACCGCGGCGGCCACTTCGCGAATCGTCTCGACCTCTTGTAAGACTTCGTCTGGAATGCGTCCACCGTAAGCCGTCTCAAGTTCTCGGACGATTTCCAAACGTTCCAATGAATCCAAGCCTAGATCGACGACGATATTGGAATCGGGGGTGATGTTTCGTGCTCGGTCCGCACCGATTTTCTTTACATATTCGGTGACTACCGCAATGACTTCGGCGTCGACGGAATTGAATTCTTCCGAGCTTTCGAACGACGATTGCGATTCTTCACCAGCAACTGACGAACCTGCTGTGACACTCCAGCGATCTAAGATCAATAACCTGTTTTCGAGGTAATTGACGCGACAGGCATGGCGTTGAATCTTGCCACTGGACGTTTTGGGAATCGAGTTCGCTCGCACAAGCACCACGGCGTCCGGCGAAATTTCATGCTCGGCAGTAACTCGTTTGCGAATGATGTCGATGATTCCGTCCAGGTGCGTGTCGGGACTGCGTTCGACTTCGCACACGACAACCAAATGCTCGCGGTCCCAGCGTTGAATCGCAAAGGCTGCCGCACCGCCAGTTCGCAGTCGCTCGTCGCTCGAATCGACGGTTGCCTCGATGTCCTGGGGGTATCGATTCACACCGCGAACAATAATCATGTCCTTCAGGCGCCCGGTAATAAAGAGCTCAGCCTGATCCATGAAGCCTAGGTCGCCCGTTCGCAAGTAATTTCGACCGTTGTCTGGATTGAGTTTGGCGGCGAAAGTTCGTTCGGTTTCTTCTGGCTTGTTCCAATAGCCGGTGCCGACACTCGGGCTGTTAACCCAAACTTCGCCAATTTCGTTGTCAGGCATCAACTGAAAAGTCTCTGGGTGAACTATCAAGACCTCTTCACCAGCCAAGCACTGCCCGCAACCAACCAGTTCTTGGGCTGCTGCGTCATTTGGCTCAACTTGCCGCACGCGATGCACTGCCAATTCCTGTCGGTCGAATGCGCGGACAACCGGCGGTTCCGCTTTGATCCCGCCAGCAACAATCAATGAGGCTTCAGCCATTCCGTAGCAGGGGTAATGAGATTCATGTCGAAATCCATATTTCGCGAATTTCGCAGTAAAGTTCTTCAAGACGTTCGCGCGAACGGGTTCGGCTCCGTTAAATGCCAGATCCCAACACGAAAGGTCAAGGCCCTCG
>JAHEAM010000137.1 GCA_024642765.1 Planctomycetaceae bacterium | reverse complement strand
CGCGACACTTTGGATCGGAAGTCAGTTTCGTGAAATAGGATTTCGCTTCGCTATATCGCCCATGATTGATTCGATTCCAAGCATAAGCCTCAAGCGATTCTGTCGAAAGAAGTCCTTCCGTCTCGGCATTTTCAAACAGCTTTTTCGAATCCTGCTCGTTTCGACTGCTCTTTTCCCAGTAATTGTTGAGAAAGGAGTTCTCCAGCGTTGCCTTGTCCTGCGCATGTCCGGAAATACCCTGCCAGCAAATACACATAAACACAAAAAAGCCGGAGATTCTTGTTCTGATTCGGGGTATTAGTGAATTGAATTTCATGGCCACGCACTTCTCCCTTTCGTTTTCCAAAACGCAAAACACGATTTGCCCCCAAATCGCTAGCGTTGCATCGAATCATACGTGATTGTTGTGCAAACCTCAAATTGGCCGTAACCAAATCAATGGGTTTGGCGAGGCAAAACGCAAAATAACGTCGTTGGAGAGGTTTTTGGAATGCAGACAGTCAAGTGGACGCTCCTACCACACTCACAACCCACTCCTATTTACGCTAGCAATTACGATAGCCCGTACGACATTGATTACCATTGACCCGCTGGGCGATTCGCGGGACATTACTGCGTGCATGAAATTTGCCAACAGGAAGTTTGGCGAATTATTTTGACTCGACGAAAAAAAGACTGAACAGGGAGGTTCCGCATGCGACGCTTTTTTCTTGTGCTGCTGGTTATTGGACTTTGCTCCAAATTGACAGCGCACGCAAACGCTCAGACAAGTGATTCGCAATTTCTATCTCCGCCAGTTCGCCAAGCGACTCAACCAATCACTTCTCCTTCTTCGCGGCAAATGTCTTTTGGTGACGAAGATGATCAAAACGCTGCGCAAAATGCGGCACGGTCAGCATTGCAAAGCGAGGAACCGCAACGCCTGTCGCAATTCGACACGCGTCAGATTGATCCCATCAAACCGGACCAACTAAAGGGGAGTTTTTCGCCGCAGATGCCAAACGATCTTCGTGGTGCTGCGAGAAACGAAATGTTGCTACCGGAACCAAGGTCATTCGATTCCCATTTTGCTTCTGAGGATGACCAGCCAATCAACACTGTTCAGTCGGCACCGATCAGAGTTCGCGTTCAACCGGAGGCGGATCCAACAACTTCGCCAATCGCCCAAGACGCTAACCGTTTCGGAAATCCAACTGCCGTCGCGTCACAACCACCGGCAATTGTTCCCCAGTCATTTAGCAATGAAGTCTCCATTTACGCTCAAGGCTTCGGCGGCGCCGAAGCCAATCAACCAAGAAACCTAACACCGCGGGTAGACCAAAATTGGCAAGGTACCAGTGAGTCACAAATGGGAGCTTCCAACCGCTTGCCGCCAGCACAACTGTCGTATGGTGATGCGAATAACGATAGTGAATCGATGGGTCCCATTCGGGACAATCAAGTTCAGCCCAGCCAATACGAGTCAGCACTCAACACGACACACGGCACTTCAAGCCAACCGATTGGCAACCAAAACCCAACGGCCCTGCAAGCTGCTACGACATTGTCGACTTTGCCATCCACTCAACCGCCGGAAGAGGCGTTTCTGCAACGCTATCAGGCCAATCAACAGGCGCAGCCGTTGCCAGGTGCACCGCTAACGATCGCTGACGCATTGCGCCAAACACCTATCCAACAGCGTGTTGAAATGGCTGCCGAGTATTGGAAGACCTATTATGCCTGGGCAAAATTAGTTGACAACAATGATCGAATGGCACAGCTTCAAAGCCTGACAAAACCTAATAATAATGACGATTCTTTGCTGTACGATACGGCACTCAATATCGCCCAAGGAAACGTCAAAACTGCAGAGATCGAATTGTTCAAACAACAATCGGCACTACAAACGATGTTGATGGGAGAAGACAATAATCTGCTATTGCCATTGCCATCCGACACGCCATTGACGCAGAAATACGAGACACATTTCGAATGGTATGCGGCGCGGCATCTAGTGTTGCCGCAACACCGTATGATCAACGACCTCTTGTCGCGAATCCATGAACTGTTCGCGACGCAAACCAAGTCGATTGAATTGAGCAAAACCGCGTTGGAGCAAATTGTACGCGGCGCACGTCCGCAGAATATGGCAACAACATTGGTTGCGATTGAGCAGTTCTACACCGCTCGAGAGGACCTCTTGCACTCCGTCGTCGACTACAATCAAGCCATTTGCAGCTACTCGCTGTCAATCGCTCAGCCAAACGCAAGCCCCGAACAAATCGCAGCGATGCTGATAGCGCCGCCAACAACCGTAACTCAAAATGTCTCGACCGCACTAGCCAGCCAACCTCGCTCGACCTCAATCGGCGATGCTAAAAATATGGCAACGGAATTCAACACCCAAGGCCAGCAACCTACAAGCCAATCGGTACTGCAGCCAGTCAACTCAGGCCAACCGGCACCACCAGTCAATCGCTTGGCAGACGTTGGATTTTCGCAACCCAGAACAGGTGAAACAGAAAAGCAAAACCTGGTTCCGTCGGCCAGTGGACCATCGGGTTACGGAGCGTTGCCACGTTCTGAGCCGACAGAACAGCTGCCGCAAACGAAGATGAGCGCCGCAAACAATTCATCATTCCAATCTTTCCAACCAAGCGGGGACGCGTTACCGGTTCGTTCTTTCGACACTGAGCAGACCCCAGCTGCGAACAGTCCATTGCTACCGAAAACACCCAGCGAAAACTCACAATTCACTTCGCCGTCAGCGCCAGGCAACCAAAGCCCGGCTGGATTCGATGCCTATAAGTAAATAGTCTGTCCGGATACCGATGGTCTGATTTTTGAAAAAATTGATTGGTAGGATAGGTCACGCCGGAAGAAGAGGTATCGTAGCGTTGTGGCCGGTCTAATCCACTTCCAAAAAGAGTCTACAGGTCGCGCGCACAAAAACACCGGTCGTAACCAGGACCGGTGTTTTCGTTCCAGCAAGGGTAACCTCAGTCTTGCTGGCAGGAGGAGTTCGGTTGTCGAGGCTTTCACTCGACTGCGTTTGCGGGCGATTTTAGTTCTCGACTTGGTTGTCGTAGTTGGGTTCTGGGCCGTCTAGGAAACCGGCAAGCGATTGACTGCGATAGGGTTGTTGTAACTTGCGGACGGCCTTTGATTCGATCTGACGAACGCGTTCTCGAGTTACTGAAAAGATTCTTCCGACTTCTTCCAAGGTGTAAGAATAGCCGTCGGTCAAACCGTATCGCAATTTGATGATTTCGCGTTCGCGATAGTTCAAGTGCTCCATTGCCTCTTCAATGCGACCTTTCAAGGCCTCTTGATTCGATTCATAAAGAGGGTCGTCGTCGCGATAATCTTCTAAGAATTCGCCGAAGAAACTATCCTCGTGGTCGCCAACAGGTTGGTCCAATGACAAAGGTTGTTTGGCCATCTTCATGATCACGCGTGCATCATCGATTGACATTTTTGCCCGTTCGGCGGTTTCTTCGGGGCTAGGCTCGCGACCGAGTTCCTGAACCAAATCGTTGACAACCATTCGGACCTTGCTCATCGTGTCGATCATGTGGACAGGCACGCGGATTGTTCGGCTTTGGTCGGCAATCGCTCGAGTGATCGCTTGGCGAATCCACCACGTTGCATAGGTCGAGAACTTGTAACCTCGTTTGTGTTCGAATTTATCGACTGCTCGCATGAGGCCCGTGTTACCTTCCTGGATCAGATCCAAAAAACTCAAGCCACGATTGCGATATTTCTTGGCAATCGAAACGACCAGTCGTAAGTTGCCTGCTGAAAGAACTCGCTTGGCTGCGTCATGAACTCGGCACCAGCTGTTGGTGTTCTTCACCTTGCGATTCAGAGTCGCTGGGCTCTCTTGAGTTTGTTTCATCAGTTGGTTCAACTCGGCTCGAACTTCAGAGTAATTTGCGACCGGTGACTCTGGATTTGCCTTGAGTTCTTGCAAAAGTGCCTTGAGAGCCTGCATACGGCTGTTAACCTCTTCCAAGCGTTTAAAAAAAGGTTGCAAGCGGTTGTAACGAAGGTTCATTTCTTCCACGAGGCGAACGCACTTGTTGCGGCGGATGACCAAGCGACGCCAAGCGGCGTGACGTGTGCTCGGTGAATTGCGGCGGTCGATCGCGAAGTAAAAATCTTTACGATTCAATTTCAATAGTGCTCCCAGCGTTGCCAAGTTGGGGCCGATGCGAAGCATGATCAGTTTCTTTTCGGTCTTGTTGGTAACCGAGACTTCGATCGTGCGATCCAAACGCATTTCGCCCTTGCTCACTCGCTTCAGCATTTCGTATGCACTTCGCAGCATAAAGTCGGTGGCCAGCATGGTATTGCGGAATGCAAATCGTGTCGCGTCAATTTGTTTAGCAGAAGTAAGTTCTTCTTCGCGAGTCAATAGTGGGATACGACCCATTTGCATTAGGTACATTCGAACGGGATCGTCGATCGCACTGCTGTCGTCAGAGACTTCGTCGCGACTGGCAACTTCGGGTGCCTCGTCGCCATCGTCTTCGATGGCTACAACTTGATCGTCGATATCGACAAATTCGTCGTTGACAATGTCGTCGTTCATGTTTCGCTTTGGTTGGCGTTGTTGTTTGGCCATCGCTGTGAGCTCCCATACTTGTTTGATTGACTGAGGTTGTCTGGTGCTAGATGCAGAGACGATGCCGCCGTCTAGGAAATTCGTGTGGCTATTGCTTAAGCCCTTGGCCCTCAAGGCTTTAGGTGCAACCACTCGCAAAGGGGGGAGTCAAATCGTGTTTCAGAAAAGAAACGTTTCGAATTATTTTTCTCACGGAGTTGCATAAAAGCAACACGCAAGTGTCGGGAGCGACAGACGGACACCGCTCTAGTTGATGGGAAAGAAACGATTTTACCGGCGATTGCAACCCGACCGTTAATCGCGATCTGGCGCCATGAATGCCCCCCCCAGCACAGTGAATACTTGGTGCTGTGTATACCCATCACGGAGCATAAAGCGGCGAATCGACGCGTTGCCAGAGAGCGGGCCAAAGGAATAGAATGAGGTTACAGCAAATGTTGTATTCTCAAATCACGTTGTCTTGTTTTTGTTAGCGTTGTATGGCTGAAGAAGACTATTACAAAACGCTGGATGTGCCTCGCAGTGCAACCCAGGCCGAAATTCAAAAAGCCTACCGGCGTCTGGCGAAAAAGTTTCATCCCGATTTGCATGAAGACAAAGATACGGCCAAACAGCAATTTCAAAAAATTCAAGCCGCCTACGATGTCTTGGGTGACGAAGAAAAACGAAAGATGTACGATCAGTTCGGGTCCCAGTTCGAACAAATGCGGGGCGCGGGCGGAGGCAACCCTTTTGCAGGTCAACAAAATCCATTTGGTGGGCAAAGCTCCTATGGCGGGATGGACATTGATCTAGAGCAAATGTTCGGAGGAGCGAGACCAGAAAAACACCGCGAAGCCGGCAGGGGTGGAGCTGGCCTAGAGGACCTGTTCCGATTCTTTGGCCGTGGCGGAGAAGCCTCAGCGGGCCGGCAGCCAAGGCGCGAGACGGCTCAGCCGCAAAACCTAGACCACGAAATGGACATCACCGTCCCGTTCTCGATTGCCGTGTTAGGAGGCGAGCATCGCTTGGCCATCGAACGCGGCCCCAAACAAACCGAAACGATCACCGCGAAGATTCCAGCTGGCATTGAAACAGGAAAACGAATTCGCCTGAAGGAACTCGGGAACATTGGTCCCAAAGGCAAAAAGGGAGACTTGTTCCTGCGTGTGAATATCGCGCCACATCCTTACTATCGTCGCAATGGCTTGAACCTCATTGTGATGTTGCCAGTGACCATTACCGAAGCGGTGTTGGGAACAAAAATCGATTTACCGACTCCGCATGGTACTGTGACGTTGACAGTGCCACCCAACTCAAGCAGTGGACGCGTGCTGCGGCTGAAGGGAATGGGCATTAAGACGAGTTCCTCCTCTGGCGATTTGCTGGCCGAAGTTGAAATCGTTGTCCCGGAACATTTGAACAAAGATCAACAGAAGGCGTTGCGATTGGCCCTAGCTGGAACGGAATCGGCGCACCCTCGCGGCGACCTGAAGTGGTGAGTTTGCTATGACTCACTCAACCGAGGAATCAAGGTTTGGACTGCCGAAACAAATGCGTTTGAAGAGCAGTCGCGAATTCGATTTGGTTTTCAATGGCCATGTATATGCTGCGGATGACACGCTGGTCATCAACGCGATACGGCGAGCCGACGAATGCGATCGGCAATCCGTGACGCGTTTGGGGCTTTCGATCGGCAAGGTCGTTGGGGCGGCACCCGCTCGCAATCGATGGAAACGTTTGATTCGCGAATCGTTTCGATTGTCGCAGCATGACCTTCCGCGCGGACTCGATATCGTAGTTCGTCCCCGACGTGGGGCAGTCCCAGAATTTGAAGCGATTAAGTCTTCGTTAAATGCTCTTTGCCGAAAACTTGAGCGACGATTGATTAAATAGTCTTCGATTGGATTGTCGTTGCACATTCGGTCTGCCATGATTGGCACTCTATTCGCTTTGCATTTCCGCTGCCGGCAATAAAAACAAGCTTACCTCCGGGGCACAATTCCAGCGGATGGGTTCGTCACCGCAAATTCCGCGGGAAACATGCATCAACGAGCGATTCACTCGGAACGATCCACCTGCATATTTCACGCCGTACTTGCTGGGTGAAATGATCGGACCAATCACAGGTAGGCGAATTTGTCCGCCGTGAGTGTGCCCCGCCAAAATCCAATCAAAATCAAACCGCCGTGCCCAATCAATTTGGTCGGGACTGTGTGTGAGCAAGAGGCGAATAGCATCCGAGTCAAAACGCGGTTCAAGTCGTTCAGCACCGTCAAACCAAGGGAGTTCGTTACCGGCCACCAAAAAGTCTTGACCCGCAATCTTAAGTTCATGCCACCGGCCGCCTGCTCGGATCAAACCCGCATGACTTAGTCGCTCTCGCAATTCCGACTCCGATGGCATCCGTCGATCGTGATTACCTAGCAAGTAATACGCACCGAACGGGGGGCGCAAAGGTTCGAAAATCGGTTGGATCCATTCGAGGCATTCCGTTTCATCGACCAGATCTCCGGTAATGAAAACAACGTCGGGTTGCCATGCGTTGACTTGATCAATCAAGTAGCGAAAGAAGGCGATGTCTACTTGTCCGGTTAAATGAAAATCCGAAAGCTGGCAAACGCGGATTGTACGCTCAGCGCGATTGTTCGGCAGGAAAACTTTGCGTGTTTCGAACGATAAATCAGTAACTTGATTGCCTGGGATCCAGCCCAGTGCCATCGCGAGATTTCCATGAATGAGGCTGCGTTTCAATTCGTCGGCTACAACGACAAACTTTGATTCAACACAACGAATGTTTTCTGGCGGATTCGTAAATAAATTTCGGATAACCCAAGCCACAAAGAAGAAAATCGAGGCAAACGCGGACGTCATTGCATAGACTCCGACTGCGGGCGACCATTGTATCAATGAAACCACCGATAGCGATCTCTGCAATAAGAGCATCAATGGCAGGCCCAGAATCCACCCCAGCACCACCAAGATAATCGCCTTCTCAATGATCTTTCGCCATTTTCGCGGCCAAGCCGTAGCGTGTGTTCGGTTGAAAATCAAACACCAAATGCCAATATGGCCCACCAAAACAGCCAACCAAAAAAGTATACCTATTAGCTGGTCTATCATGCTGCTTGGAAATTGGCCACAAGAAAAGAAGATGCATTCACTGGCCAGCATTATCAAGAACTTCACAAAACTGCACAACCCGCGTTTCCGATCGCGACTGAAGGATTGGCAGCCTAGTAGTTGGCTATTAACTCGTAGCCGCTTGGATCGTGGACTCGACGGTTTCGATGAGTTGATCGAGACGGAATGGCTTGTAGAGAACAGCACCAGCCCGCAATCCAGCTTGACGTGCCTTTACTAGCGAATGGCCTGGATCATAGCCGAATCCCGTCATCAAGATCAGCGGCGGGTTTGACAGCAGTTCTTTGAGCTTCATCAAGATCTCGTAGCCACTAATATCAGGGAGCCGAATATCAGCAATGATTGCATCGTACGCGTGCTCGGCGACGGAATTCTTGATCATCGAAACGGCTTCAAGTCCCAAATGAGCCGTCTCGACTATGCAACCCTGACGCTCAAGTAGCTGGTGCGCGCTCGAACGTACTTGATCGTCTGCGTCGATTACTAAGATTCGTTTGGCCCGCATGACATCGCTCTTGGTAGTCTTGACGCTCGATGGCAATTCATCGGTTGGGGCTAAAACTTCGCCGACTTTTTGGATAGAAGATTTGATGTCGCGAGCATTGCGGAGGATGCGTTGCATGCGATTGGTGACTTCGGGATCGTGCCCAATGTAACTTTCCATGACCTGGGTCACGTCAACGAGAATCTGGTCGATTGGAATTGCGACCGCGGTGTGGATTGCCTCAACACTTTGATGGGCCGTATTGGTTCGTTGGGCAACCAGTAGCTCGAGGGTATTCAAAGCAGACGCGACCCCGCGAGCAAAACTTTCCAGAAATTCAAGGTCCGAATCCGTAAAGGCGTTTATCTCGGGGCTTTCCACATTAAAAGAGCCGATGATTTGGTCGTTGATAATCAGCGGCACTGTCAAGGAACTTTTCGCGCCGACCAAACCGTCCAAATAAAGTGGGTCGTTGCGAGTATCTTCACAGAGATAGCTGTGGCCCGTCGCCACAACAAAGCCCGTGACACCGTTTCCGTTGGGTGAGGCGTACAGCGGTTGCTTGCTGACATCGGAATCAATGCCAACCGATAACAATGGGTCGAGTCTATTTGTTTTGAGGTCCAGCATGCGAATCTCGATCACGTCGAAATTCAAAAGGTCTTGGGTGTAATGCAAGATGTTTTGCTTAAGCAGTTCAATCCGTTCTTCGATGTCCATTTCGAAGATTTCTTGTGTCGTTAAATTCGCGAGTGCCAATTCGGCTTCGTGCAATGCCTGCATTTTCAAACGCAAGCGTGTTGTGTCACTGACATCGGTCATAGTGACGAGCAG
>JAHEAM010000591.1:692-2469 GCA_024642765.1 Planctomycetaceae bacterium | reverse complement strand
GACCAACGTTCCAACAAGTGGATAAACGTGCACAGCACCCTCAATTAACAACTCCATGCCGACGAACCCGACAGTAATAGGGAAACCAATCGAAGCCAGACCGGTCAGCAGATAGAACCCCGCTAGAGTCGGCATCTGGCAGTGAAGGCCGTGATAGTCCACAAGCGAAATTCGAGTGATTCGCGCCTCGATACAACGCAATGTAATTCCGAACCCTGTTAACGACAGACCAACCGACAACCACAAACACAACGCTCCGGTTAGTCCAATCGGCGTTACCAATTCCAAACCAACCAAAACCAGTGACGATTGACTCAGCAGGATATAGCAGAACATCCGCCGAGCTTCCGTTTGAACAAGTGCCATTCCGCTGGCGTAAACCGCGGTGATTAATGACAGAACTGCGATCGATTGCATTGCCCAAGCCGGTGCAATCGGCAACACCAAGCGCATTACCGCGTAGGCCCCAACCATCGGTGTTGTAAATAAAATCGAACTTCCAAAACTGCATTTTTCGAACAGGTCGCAAATCCAAAGATGAAAGGGACAAATCCCACTGCGCATCAACGCTGCACCCGTCAAGAATGCGCCGGGAATCAAGGCTGCATTACCAGTCGCCCCACTCAAACTGAGCCAACCGTAACCAGTCAAAAGCAACCCTACAAATAGTGACATATGCAACAC
Source organism: Planctomycetaceae bacterium (assembly GCA_024642765.1). GTDB lineage: Bacteria > Planctomycetota > Planctomycetia > Pirellulales > Pirellulaceae > BJ22. The sequence goes on along the minus strand of JAHEAM010000591.1, from coordinate 1,785 downwards.
GTAAACACGCGTGCAACGATTGCGCAGACGCAGTTCAAGGTAAGGAGGAATAGTTGCCAAAACAAGTAAGATCACGAGCATCCAAGATGCACGACATGAAAACGTAGCGAGCATTAAGGATTCTGAAACCAACGTCAGACGCAACGAAAACCGATGTGACTCCGTTCGTAGTGTTGCCATCACGGTCACTAGAAAAACCAATGCTCCTAATGGCAACAAAAACGCGCTCAATTCGTCCACAACGAAGATATCTTGGTTGAACATAAAGTTGATTAGCGGCCAATGATCATGGGCTTCAAACGTACCCAATAGCAAAAAGTCGATTAACTCACCGCAAGCCAAAACGAGAGTTAGCGAACAAATAGCAATCGCAACTCGGAGGGCGCGATCAGACACACCGACAAATTGAAACCACACAGCGCAAACAAGTGGCAGCAAAATTGCGACTTCCATCCACGGAAAATGCAGATCAGACATGAATAAGTTTCTAATTTATGAACAACTTTTGAACCATCTAGGAAAAACATTGACCGAACTAGGCCGCACGACCTGTCGACTCCGGATGCAACTCCACTTCATCCGACTCACGTGAGTCTTCATTCGAAATCCAGTCAGTCGTCGCGCGTTCCAACCGATCAAACAACTGGAACATACTGACGAATGGATTCACGAAGCATCGGTCTAGAACGATATCCATGAACCCGCGATCGAATCCGAATCGATAGAACCAGCAAAACGTACTGTTCGGGATAATAGACTGCCACCGCGACCGAGCACCCGTTCTTAAACGGGAACCAATTGCGTTCTCAAGAGTGTGGTAATCGCGCAACAATGTTGGCGCTCGCAACAATTGCATCGTTCGCAAACAAGCATGGCCAATAATATGGATCAGAGCCAAGTATCGAAGGCCGAGCCCAATTTCCACAACGATAATTCCAACTTGTGTGAGTGAGGCATAGGCTAAGGAAACTTTGATGTCCGACTGCACACGGGACATCAAGGAACCACTTACAGCTGACACAATTCCCAACATGACAACCATGATCTGCAACACAATCGAAGCTTCGATGATTGGGCTGACTCGAAAAAGCAA
>JAHEAM010000591.1:0-676 GCA_024642765.1 Planctomycetaceae bacterium | reverse complement strand
CAGATAGCGCGCCATAAAAAATAGCACTCGATGGCGTGGGTCCCTCCATCGCTCGCGGTAACCACCCGGAAAACGGAAACAACGCCGACTTACCGGCAGCGGCGATTAATAGTAGAGAACCTACAAACAACGCTTGATTTGCTGTGATGGCCGCTGTTCCTCGGGGCCAAATTTCGGAGTTCATCAAACCACCCAAGTCACCTTCGCCCGTCATGTGGTGCATCGTGATGGCCGCAATCAAAAATGCCGCATCCGCAAGTCGGTAGATTGACCAAACCCGTTGACCGTTGCGTACCGGATTTTCCCGCTCATGAAAGTAGGCAACTAACAAGGCGGACGACAATCCAACCATTTCCCAACCAACAAACAACGTCTCAATCGTTCCCGCCAAAGAGGAAACAACCATTCCGCAAAAGAACAATGCATAGTAGAGGAAAAAGCGCGAGTACCCTTCTTCTCGATGCAAATATCTCCGTGTGAACGTTCCAACCACGCCGCATAGTACGCACGACAGAATCAAAAATGGAATACTCAAACGGTCAAAGACGAACTTAAGGTGAAAATGAAATTCTTGTCCGGGGATCGAAACCCAGTCTCCCAATTCAATCGGTACGTAGCGAATGCCCAAGGCCAACATCATGACCAAGATCCCGATAGCAGGTAACAACGCAAAGAG
>JAHEAM010000136.1:1059-9047 GCA_024642765.1 Planctomycetaceae bacterium | reverse complement strand
AAGGTCATTGTGAACGTCGAATAATGGGACCAGTTTCGTTTGGCCGTGTGAGTTGATTATCGACGTTTTGATGCCTGAAGAAATGCCAGTGTCTCCACTGAGCCACATGTGTTGTTCGCTGTCAATCTTGTCGGGCCAATCTGATTTTCCTGCCGAGTAAAGAGAGTCGACATCTATTTGACGCAGCCCATTGTAAATTTGATCGACGAGTTCATTCGCTCCATTGGATTCGGCGCCGATGTCAATTGTGCCCCAGTTCCCCGGGATTTGATGGCCATTAACGTCTTCAATCTTGCCGGTACCATAAATCGACCAAACCGTTCCAGACTGGTTATTATTCCAAACTGAGGTCGGTATCGCGATCGGCAGAATGTCAGACCCTTCTTTTAGGTAACGTGCTTTTTGCAGAACAGAGTAAGCTGTTGCCGTCATGTCTTTTTGATTGATCCCTAAAACTCTTGCAAAGAAAAGTGCGATGGAATGGTTGGCGGAATCGTCGTAGCGAAGTGTCACGCCAACAGTATCCAAAACGCCATCACGATAAAGGTCCAAATTCGAATAAATTGTGTTAGGGTTGTATCGGCCAATTGCAATGTCCTCATCACGAACGACAAAATTGTCTCCCAAGTTATCCTGAACGTATTGCCTCAGTGTACTCCTGACGAGGGCCAAGTCCTGTACCCCGTATGTGTCTGGTGCAAGATCTTGGACGGCAGCCAAAACGGCATGGTCGGCAGTGCGTTGCAGGTCAACGCGTGTTGCGATTAGATAACCATAGTCAACTACAAATGCGATTAAGCCAAGCAGTGGGATAATTAATAGCGCAAACAAAACAGCCACCGATCCACGACGGTACCTAGATTTTTTGCTGAGATTTTTGAAGTTGCGCATTCTTTGGGCCTCTGGCAAGAAAAGGAAAGAGCAGGATTATTCACGCCGACCGAAGGTTTCAACTTCGGCAAAACGCATTTTAAATACGTTTACAACGGGTAACCATCGGACAGCGTAAAAGTCAAATTGGATATGTATCGAAAACGATTCGCCGGATTGAATTTGATCCATTTTTCCAGTGCTTATGACGGCGCCGTTTTGGTCGCGTATCGTGATTTTTGTTGCATTTTTTAGACTTGCCGAGTCGATCTTCGGGAAGGTTCGCTGGATGTAATCAGTGAGCGAATCGAAAACTTCGCTAGTACTGGACGTTTCATCTCGACTGGCTACTCGAGAGCATTCACGACAGGCATTGCGAACGATCTGCACTGTGTTTGTGAATTGACCGATGTCGATTGTGGCAGCCAGCAAAAACATCAAAAAGGTTGAAAGCAAAGCGGCTTCAACGACGGCTGCACCGTTACGTGAAAACTGCGATTTTCTGGGGCCAAATGAACGAGCTCTTGAAACTAATTGCATGTTATTCCCTCCGCGTGGTGCACGAACTCCTCATTCTGGCTCCAGCAAAAAATTGAGGAGGTAACCATGAAACATCCTCGCAATCGACTTCGACTTCCACACAAATTTCAGACGTGGAATCGAGACCATTGGAAAAAGTAGGCGTGGCCACAATTCTTACGATACTCGGATCGTCGTGGTCCTTGATCACTGCACTGACATATTGTCGAGCAGCCGCATCGGCCACATTACTGTTCAAGCTTGCAGCCAATGAAGCGCGACGGCATCCTTCACGAGCAGCATTATCTAGAGTTTGTTTTATCATCATCATTCGCGCGAACTCAAACGAAGCAAAGATCATTAGGATAATAAAAGGAGAGACAATCGCCATTTCAACGGCGGCGACACCGCCACGCTTTAATCGCAACCTTTTGGGCTGCCGTTTGCGGCAGCAAAGCGCGGGGTATTGAACCGCGATTGTAGAATCCAGGAGCATTTTTGTCTCCAAGTGAAAAGGTGGGATTGGTAAACGCTGCCTACCAAATTAATGGTGTGAAAATTCAGAAGTAGCTAAATCCATTTGAAAGACAGGGTGAGTGGCTTTGCTGTCTACACTGGTACAGCAATTGCCGAATTGAGTTTTTTTCTTTTCACAGATTCGATTAAAATTTTCGGCAATATCGCTGTAAAAATCCCCCTTTCGGAAGTGTAATGCTTGCGCAGTTTCAGATTCGGCCCAGCTTTTGGCAAAATTCCGCAGTCGAAAAAGAGGCCCCACAATTCTGTTACTGAAAATCATAAAATCCAGTAGTGCCGCCGGAAGGAACAGTCCCGAAATTATGAGAGCTGGAAGCAACAGGCTCCATGGAGACTTAATAGGAGATTCGCCTTGAATCGTGAACATCCCCAGGATTATCAGCGTCATCAAACCCTGGCAAATTACCCAGTAGACACCGATTCGCGCTGCCAGTCCCAATTGGACCTTTGGATCCGCACAAACTCGTATTCGTTTATGTCGTTTCAAAGCACATCTCCTGAATTCGTGATTCATTTTACCCACCTGAAAGATAGGTCACGTTTCCAAGAATTGAGCAAGTAATTCCAACAATTTGAAAAAAAATTTATGTGAGCATCTGGCCAGAAATCATGGAATCAATTGTGGAACATCCAAAAAGGATTCAATCTAGGAAACTGCTTGCGATTCCATCTTCTCGATCCAAGGGTCCATATCGTCGAAAATTTTTCCTGGGTTACCCGTGAAGACTTTGCCGACAAGCAGATCCGTTAGGTTTTGGCGGTGTTGTGGGTACTCACGAATAAATTCGCCGAAACTAAACGGTTTGGAATAGAATGCACGGACCAATTTCAATATCCACTTCATACCTTGGCGATATTCGGGCACCCACGCTCCGAGACGCTCGGCCGAAAGATCGTTGGATGCGAGAGCGCTGCAAATCGATTCGGCAGCCATCACTCCAGATTTGAGTGCGAGAAAAACGCCTGAGCTGTAAATGGGATCAATAAATCCTCCCGCGTCTCCCACTAACACCCAGCCGTTGCCCGTTTGTTGTTTGGTCGAGTAGGAAAATTCTTTAGCCACGTGATAGCGAGTCGTCGCGGTGGCATTCTGCAAACGGCGTTTCACACCGGGACAATTGTTGACCTCAGCCATGAACGTCTCTTCGGGAGTCCCGCCCCGTTTCAAAACAAATTCATTGTCGCCGACAAGTCCTACGCTGACCGAACCGTCTGACAATGGAATGTACCAGAACCAAGCATCTTTCGATTTTGTGTGGAGGATGCAAGTCACTTCTGGATTGCTGCCACCATTTCTTTCAGCATTTTCAAAATAGGACCAGATCGCTGATTTGCGAAGGTCCGGATAGTTTTCTTTGAGCTTCAGTCGATTCGCGATCATAGCTTGTTGGCCCGAGGCATCGACTATGACTTTCGCGACGATGTCTTGTTCCTTGCCATCGGCTGTTTTCACGGTGAGCTTGTGAGGTGAGTTCTTGCGGATCTCAATATCGAGAACACGAGTTTCGTCGGCAACGGTTACGCCGCGATTGTAAGCCGTATCAAAAAGCATTTGATCGAATTCGGAACGCTGGACATGCCAAGTCGTCGAGCTTTCATGATCGTCGAATTCTGAAAAGATAAAAGGCTTTGTTTCTTTATCGTCGCTCGTTACGAATTGGACCCCGTTCTTTCGAGTAAAACCAATGCGTTCAAGTTCATGCAGAACGCCCAATCGTTCGAATGCCCAAAAAGTTTCAGGCATTAACGATTCGCCCACATGGAATCGAGGCATTTTGTCGCGTTCTAGCAACAACGTGTTGTAACCTTGCTCGGCTACCAAGGCCGCTGTGGATGAGCCTGCAGGCCCAGCACCTATTACCAGGCAGTCGTAGTTTCTCATCGCAATCATCACTTCAATCCTCAGCTTCAACTTTTCTTGGAATCGCCAATAATTACTATTCTATACGACTAGTGAACCGCCAAAAGCACATTCGTTTCACGCAATTTGCAGAAATTGGGACTTCAGCAGACTCAAATTTGTTAGAAAAGGCCAAAGCTCTCGCGCAAATCGCAATTCAACGGGCTTGGCGAACCAGATCAGGTTCTTTTTGTCGCAGCTAGATGGACGTTGCCAGTGGTCGCTGTTGATCCAAAACGAGCGTTTCAAACTGGACATTATCTCAAACAATCGGGTGATACGCTCGTCAGCGTTCTAGAACAATTTTGTTTGATTTGGGAAAATGGAAACACGCCTCCGTGGCGCAACGAAAGTTGTCTAGAAGATTGAGAATTGAGCTGTGAGTAGTTTTGTCGAAGTACGAAATTGGAAAGTCGGTGAGAAAATGACACGAGAGTTTCGAAGAGCGGTAGCTGGGTGTTTGATAGTTTTTGCTTGCAGCGTTTCGGCATTTGGCCAGACAAAGGAAGCGGCTGAACAGCCAAAACAAGTAGCAACGGAAGACGAATCTCGTTTCCTGGCGGAAATTTTTCAGCTTACCTACGAAGGCAAACGATCTGGAGAAGGCTACTTTAGCGCCGATGGAAAAAAGTTGGTCTACCAGAGCGAGCAGGAGCCTTCCAATCCGTTTTATCAAATCTATCTTTTTGATTTTGATAAACTCGACAGCCAATTGATCTCACCTGGCCACGGAAAAACGACGTGTTCATGGATCCATCCGGATGGGACGAAGATCCTGTATGCCTCCACGCAAAACGACCCAGATGCTCTCAAGAAACAAAAGGCTGAAATTGAAATGCGTGAGTCGGGCAACGAGCGCCGGTACGCCTGGGACTACGACGAAACCTACGACTTGATCGAATACGATTTTGAAACTAAAGAATACCGGTCGCTGACGACCGAAAAAGGCTACGATGCCGAAGCCAGCTATTCGCCGGATGGAAAACTCATCGCCTTCGCTTCGAATCGCAACGGCTACTCAAAAAAGCTCACTCCCGAACAGCAAAAGGCATTTGACATTGACCCAGCCTACATGATGGACCTATTTATCATGAACGCTGATGGTACGAATGTCCGTCAATTGACGGACGTGCCGGGCTACGACGGCGGACCGTTCTTTTCGTTTGATGGCAAGAAAATTTGTTGGCGGCGATTTTCTGAAAATGGCGCGGTCGCCGAAATTTATACGATGAACGTTGATGGCACAGAGCAGAAGCAAATAACCAACATGCGCGCCATGTCTTGGGCACCCTACTTTCATCCAAGTGGCAAATATTTGATTTTTACAACCAACAAAATGGGTTTTGATAACTTCGAACTTTTCCTAGTGGATGTCGAAGGGAAATCGCAACCGGTTCGTGTAACAACGACCCACGGCTTCGATGGCTTAGCAACCTGGGACCGAACGGGTGAACGATTTACTTGGACTTCCAACCGAGGTGCCGACAACCTTTCGCAGATTTATGTCGGCCAATGGAATCACGAGGCCGCTCTGAAAGCCTTGGGGTTGACCGAAGACGAAGACGTTAACGTTGACCAAGCTCAAGCTGCGGCTGATGCGTCCTCCCAGGAAACCACCCCCGACTACACGCCAGTAGATTTCCGAAAGCACGTTGAGTACTTGTGCCAAGGCGACTTGGCTGGACGAATGACGGGTTCGGCAGGTGAGCGCAAGGCCACTGCTTATGTTGCTGCTTATATGGACCATCTTGGTTTGCAGCCGGCGGGTGATGATGGGACTTGGTTCCAGAAATTTGAATTTCCTGCCGGTGCGAAATTGACGGTCGACAATTTACTTAAAAACGGTAAGCAAGTATATGAACTCAATAAAGACTGGCGTCCGCTGGCATTCTCGAAAATAGGCCCCATTGACGCTTCGGAAGTCGTATTTGCCGGGTACGGTATAGTTGCCCCAGGTGAAGGTGAGATTGGACAATCCGATTCGTACTATCAAACAGACGTCAAAGACAAATGGGTTTTAGTGTTTCGATATTTTCCAGAAGATGTTGATGACAAGACACGACAGTACTATGTCATGCAATCCAATTTGCGTAAGAAAGTGATGGATGCTCGCGACAAGGGGGCTAGTGGGATCATTATCGTGAGTGGCCCCAATTCGTTTAGCAGCGAACAGTTGGTCGCTTTGGAACGAGACTTTTCGATCTCCGGTTCGAGCATCGCGGCGATTAGTGTGACTGATGAAGTTGCTGCCAGTTGGTTGAAGTCTTCAGGAAAAGACCTTAAACAACTCCAAGACGAATTAGACACCGGTAAACATGTGATGGGCTTTGCACTTCAGGACGTCAGCTTGGCAGTCACTGTTGGTGTCGAGCAAGTCACGGGCGTTGGACGAAATGTCCTTGGGCGATTGAAGGTTGGAAACGAAAACGCCAGTGAGTCGATTGTTGTTGGTGCCCATATTGATCACTTGGGGACCGGGCGGAGCAGCAGTTCTTTGGCACGCGACGACGAAACGACGATGATCCATTTCGGTGCCGATGACAATGCATCCGGAGTGGCTGCAATGTTGGAGGTCGCCGAACACCTCGTTCGTGTGAAAGAAGCCGGCGAGCTTGATTTGAAACGAGATGTAATTTTCGCGGCATGGAGTGGCGAAGAGCTCGGATTGCGCGGATCAGATTACTTTGTAAAGTCCGTTGCGAAACGAATTGAAGGAGACAGCAAGTCAATTTACCCAACGATCGCTGCGTGTCTCAATATGGACATGGTTGGACGCTACGATGGCGCTTTGATTTTGCAGGGCATGGGTTCATCGGATTACTGGAAGAAGGCTATTCAGAAAAATGCGGCAACGCGTTTGACTTTGAAGCCCAGCGACGAGACGACATTGCCGACGGATGCAAGCTCGTTTTATCAAGCAGGTGTACCAATTCTGTCAGCATTCACAGGTTCACATAAGGACTATCACACACCGCGAGATACGCCAGAAAAGTTGAATTACGATGAGGCGTCGCGGATTGCGAAACTAATGGGTTTGATTGCCATGGCGCTGGCAACGGATTCAACACCACCAGTTTATAAATTGAATACTGCAGCGTCTTCAAACGCGAATCGGCCGCGAAGTGGAAGGGTTGTGGTAGGGTCTATTCCCGATTACGCCGGCGATGTGGCGGGAGTTCTATTGTCCGGTGTGACTCCAGGAAGTCCGGCTGAAGCGGCCGGAGTCAAAGGCGGAGATGTCGTCGTCGAATTGGCGGGTCGGAAAATCGAGAATATTCAAGAATATTCGATTGTTATCTCTGCGCTAAAAGCTGGCGAAGAAACCACCATTGTCGTTATGCGCAACGAAGAACGTGTCGAATTGAAATTGACTCCGGTTCGCAGTAATAAATAGCATTCGTTGCACCAAGTATCATTTTGAATTTGCTATGCTCTACAGGGCGTGGTAATCGAATACTGTTTTGCCAAGTTATTTTTGTTGAACTGCTTTTGATTTTTCCCGCCGTTGTTAAAACGCGGTTGAACAAGATCACTGGTGGCCAAACGGGATCATTTACAATTCTAATTTTGGGACTTCAATGAACTGCCACAGAATACTATTACTTTGTTTCCTACTGTTTTTTGCCGCGAGCACTGCGTCTGCCAAACAACAGGACTTGCCCGAAATCTATGCGCCCGGCCTAAAGGCGATTACGGAAGAGAGCGTCAAGGCGACGATTTCCTATTTGGCGAGTGACGAATTGGGAGGTCGCGGAACAGGCACCAAGGAATTTCAGGTTGCAGCTGAATACGTCGCCGGTCGTTTCAAGAAAGCGGGTTTGAAAGGCGGCGCGAAGGATGGATCGTTCTACCATGTTAAACCACTTGATTTGGAACAAACACCCAGCGAAGGATTGATGTTTAAAAATGCGGACGGCCAGGTGATCGAGAATCTAGGATTGCTCGTTGCCGGCGAGCAAGCAATCAACACCAAAGGAAAAATCGCAAGCGTCGATCCGAGTAAGTTGGATGACCTGCCAGAAGGTCTAACCGTGGCGGTTATTGATTTGGCCGAGCAAGAGGGTCGCAAGGCACGTGATGGAGGCTGGATTCGCGCCTCAAACGCAGCCGTCAAATTGAAACAAGCAGGCGTCGCGGCTATGGTCTTGCTCGTCGACAAAGA
>JAHEAM010000136.1:0-1049 GCA_024642765.1 Planctomycetaceae bacterium | reverse complement strand
GCCGAGCGGAGACAATGCGTAGCTCGCCTCGGCCACCCAATCCGCGAATAAAAATGGCTTTACCTGCATTGTTGGTTGATTCGGAGCAGGCCGCCAGCCTGCTGAATCTGCAGGAAGTCGCTTTGGCTTGTCCAGCACAAGCTTTAGTCAAGTACGAGGCTCGAAACGTTGTCGGCTATCTGCCGGGAACCGATCCGGGCTTGAAAGACGAGTGCATTATTTTCTCGGCGCATTTGGATCATTTGGGTACTGTCAGTAATGGCCAGGCCGACCCCATTTATAACGGAGCAGACGACGACGCATCGGGAGTTACAGCAGTGCTGACTCTAGCCGATGCGTTTTCCAAAACCGAACAACAACCCAAACGCTCAATTTTGTTCGTGACATTTTGGGGTGAAGAAAGCGGTCTGTTGGGGTCTCGAGATTTTGCGGCATCGCCGCCCTGGGACTTGAACAAGGTGGTAGCCAATATCAATATTGAAATGATTGGGCGACCCGAACCGGGGGCTAACAGCAAGGTCTGGATGACCGGTTGGGAAAAATCGGATCTGGGTGAGCTGATGAACGAAGCGTCCAAATCAGTTGGCGTCGATATTTTTGACCATCCCAAATACAGTAGTATGCTGTACCGACAAAGTGATAACTATTCGTTGGCGGAGAAGGGAGTCGTTGCCCATAGTTTTTCAGCGGGCTCATTGCATTCCGACTATCATCAGCCATCGGACGAATGGGAAAAGTTGAATTTGCCGCATATGACGGAGGTCATCAAAGGTCTCTTCATTGGCAGTACGCCACTTGTTTATTCTGAATCTCGCCCCCAGAAAGCTGAGAAATAACGAATTATAGGTGGATGTTTTGGGTAGTCGTTAGCGACAACACGCTAGGTAATCGCGTTTTGCTGACTGTGCAATGTTGCCCTTGATACGTCGTGGAGCAATCCAAAGTCACGAGAACCACCTTCGTTTTTTCAACTTTCGAAAAAGGAAAACAAGTGATTCTTTTTAGATCCAATGCAGTTTTTAAGGCAAATACATTGTTTAAAGCCAAAA
>JAHEAM010000135.1 GCA_024642765.1 Planctomycetaceae bacterium | reverse complement strand
AACATTTATGAAATTGCACAATGGTTTCCTAGAGCTTGCTCGTATAACGACGTAACCGGTTGGCAACACAAGCAGTTTCTGGGCTCAGGCGAGTTTACACTTGAGTTTGGCAACTACGAAGTCAAAATCACGGTGCCAAACGACCATATCGTTGCCGCATCAGGAGAGTTACAAAACGCAATTGACGTTCTATCCGAAGAACAACAACAACGTTGGAAAGATGCTCAAACGGCAACTCAGCCAATCTTTATCGTGACTCCGGAAGAAGCCAAAGCAAACGAATCGTCGCCTGCTACAGGCAAGAAAACCTGGGTTTACCGAGCCGAGAACGTGCGTGACTTCGCATTCGCCACGTCTCGTAAATTCATCTGGGACGCAATGCCAGTGAAGCTTGGAGACCATTCCACAATGGCGATGTCTTACTACCCGAACGAAGCCGAACCGTTGTGGAGCAAGTACAGTACGCACGCGGTGGCTCACACTTTGGAAATCTACTCGAAGTTTACATTCGACTACCCTTATCCAGTGGCCATCAGTGTTAACGGTCCAGTCGGCGGCATGGAATACCCCATGATTTGCTTCAACGGTCCACGACCTGAGTCAGATGGAACCTATTCGCCAGGAACCAAGTATGGTTTGATCTCCGTTGTCATTCACGAAGTGGGACACAACTGGTTTCCAATGATCGTCAATAGCGACGAACGCCAATGGACTTGGATGGACGAAGGCCTGAACAGTTTCATGGAAGTTCTGGCTGAGGAAGAATGGGAAGAGAAATATCCCTCACGTGGTGGTGACCCAAGAGGAATTATCGGCTACATGAAAAGTGCCGACCAAGTCCCCATTATGACTAATAGTGAATCGATTCATCAGTTTGGCCCCAATGGTTACACGAAACCAGCAACGGCTCTTACGATCTTGCGCGAGACCATTTTGGGTCGAGAACTTTTTGATTTTGCATTCAAAGAGTACGCAAACCGCTGGAAGTTCAAACGCCCAATGCCTGCCGACTTCTTCCGCACGATGGAAGACGCTTCGGGCGTTGACCTCGACTGGTACTGGCGTGGCTGGTTCTTTAGCAATGAACATGTTGATATTGGAATTGAAAAAGTTCGCATGGTGAACTTGAATACCAATACACCGTATGTTGAAAAACCAAAACAAAAACAGGAACAAACAGAGCAACCAGAATCACTTTTGGTTGAACGCAATAAACCATTGGAAAAACGAACCGATCGGTTCCCAGACTTACTCGATTTTTACAATGAATACGATCCCCTGACGGTTACTGATGCTGATCGAAAAGCGTTTGAAGCGATGCTTGAGTCGTTGTCTGAGGAGGACCGCGCGATTCTAGACAACTTACCCAATGTGTGCATGGTAGACTTTGTAAATCTTGGTGGCGTCGTCATGCCAATCATTGTCGAACTCGAGTTCGACGATGGTACCAAAGAGACGAATTACATACCGGCTGAAATTTGGCGGAAGGACAACGAACGCGTTTCCAAAATGTTCATCACGGAAAAACGCGTCGCAAAGGTCCGCATTGACCCGCGCTATGAAACAGCCGATGTCAGTACCGAAAACAACGTCTATCCACCGCAAATTGCTAGTGAATCCATGGATTTTCGAACCGATAGCGCAGGTGGATTTCGTCGACGACGAGGCGGAGGCTCAAATCCGATGCGTGAGGCAATGAGCGCTGCTGAAGAAGCCTCAGCAGCAAACGACGACGCAAAAAATAAAGCCGAGGAATCGCCAAATCCTCCTCAAGACAAGAAGGAAAAGGAAGGCGAACCCGTCAAGGAAAGTGAAAACGCTCGCAGTTCAGGCGGAGGGCGTAACTAGCAATTCTGCTGGAATGCGCGAGTCAACAAAACAAGAAGCCGAGAGAAATCTCGGCTTCTGTTCGTTGGAGTGCTAATTTTCGGTTGTGCTATTTTTCGTTAAGGTATTCTAAGACGAGCTGAGAAGTTCCATCTATTTCTAAATGGCTCTCGGACCCTCCCTGATTTCCCGGACGCTGTTGACGATTCCTATTTCAGCGTCTATTTCAGCGTCTCTCGCAATTCTTGCAAAACGTGTTTTTCGCTTTCTGAAACAGCAACAATCTTGAAAAAGGCACCAGAGGCTGTCGCGATCTGTTCGGCGCGATCCAAAATTGACTCACTCATTTGGTGGAAGGCCGTCGCGTCCAATTTCGCCTTGACCGCCTGCATGTACGCCTTCCAAACGTCGAGCAAATCTGATGCAGGTTGTTTTTTCAACCATCCGACCAACAGACCATACGACGAACTACCTTCGGCGATGCCGTTTTCTGCAGCCGCCTTTAAGATCGCGTTTTCTTCGCCTTTTTGTACGATGCCGTCAGCCCAGGCTACAGCAACCAAAGGAATCAATGAAACACAAACCAACGATTCCGCACTTACGCCTAGGTCAACCAAAGACTTCAAGACATCCTTCGCCGAAATGCCACTGGCATGAGCCAATGCATCAACCGTTTCTTCGGCCTTCATTTCATTTCGCATTTTTTCGATCAACAGTTGATCGACGTGTTGGAAAAAGATCTCTTCCAGAGCGTGACCACGTTTTTGAATTGAATCTTCCATTCCGCTATTCCTACCTAGGGTTGCGAGACACCGGCCTGTTGCCAAACAGAGATTTTACAGCATTTTAGGGCTGTTTGCAGGGGTCGGACGGCTCAAAGTTTCGCCCCGCCCACAGCCTTTGTTCCTGCGACATTTTGGAATCCATCGCGAAACGTTTGACCGTTGCCCCGAATGCAGGGGTCGTACAAAATGTATCTTACCCCCTACATCCTCCGATTCTCTTAAGAATCAAGAGGTTGAAATGGAATTTTTTGCAACGGCTCGAATTCCATTTAGTATCATAGAGGGTCCGTCGAGCGGTCCCTCAAACGCCGCCCTTGACCAAGAAACAATTCCTTTTTGAACCCTACGAATAGTCAACTTAGTATGTACCTTAAAACTTTTCTTTTTTTCACCTTCACGTTTTTCATATTGTCTAACAGTTCTAAGGTCGAAGCCTCGGATACTGCTGATCGTTTGCAGTTGTCTGTAAAACGCATGTCTAATTGGATCGGCGTTGATGAAAACGCCATGCGATGGCGCAGTGCTTTGATGCTCAACGTCCTCGAGACTGAATCCGCCAAAGGCGATCGTGCAAACCTTGAGATGCTAAACAATATATTGTCTCGTTTCGAACAAGACACACCCGGCCTCAATCATCCCGCATTCGTTGACGTACGTGAATCGTTGCGTGAGCACATTCACCACTTAAGGTCTTGCGAAACGATCGACATTGCGGACTATCTTCAAAATCGAGCGACTAATGAGTTCCATCCTGTCTCTGCCAAAGAATTGGAACCCTATCGTCAAGAAGCAATTTACTTCCTCGAATTGTTGAAGATTGAATACGGACGTCAGAACAGTTCCAGCGAAAACGAACAGCTTTTTAAGAATCTAAAAATCGATTCAACTATCGTACTGCTTCAAGATTTGGATATTGCCGCTATTATCCCTGCCCCAGAAGAGTCATTCGTCCCGACTCAGCGGGAGCCGGCAGAAGACACTGGCAAGGAATCACTTGAAGACAAAAAAAACCAAGAGATTGATGAAGTTCTAAAACAAGAACTTTTGCAACAGCAAGTCGAACAGGAAAAAGCACGTAACACCGCTCGCATGGAAAAGCTCCGTGCACTATTCGAGACCAATCGTGCGTTTGAATCGGAACAAACAAAGGAGCGGTTAGACGTGCATTATGCTTCTGCACGCAGCGCTCTTGACCGATTTGTTCGCCTATTAACTTACTGCACCGATAAAAACTTAAAGGATTTGATCAACAAGAAAATTGCAATCATCGCAGAGCAGTATCCCAAGATTCAAGCGTCGAACGATCGCGGTGCTGTTGCCGAAGTCGGCGACGCCCTCGGCTATCTCGAAAGCACCTTGCAACACCCTCAACTCGTTACAGCGATACGTCGTCAGTACTCGTTGCCGAATTCAATCGTCATCGTTCAAGGTAGCTTTGTCTCGGCACAAATTTCACGCAACGACTCGCAAAACCGTCCCGTTTCAGAAACCATTCTGGGGCGATACATCCAAGGAAATGCGTATACGCAAACTAACGCCAGTTTGGAGCTGATTCCCGATCCCTATCAAGTCAGTGCCAGCATACATCTTCGCGGCCAAGTCAATTCGGACACTTATACGCGCCAAGGCCGAATAACTGCCTACGCTGGATCAACTGGGCAATTCGATGGTCGTCGCAATTTGTATGGTAACTTTGGGGGCTTTTATGCAACCGATCCTTATGTATCCGCCAACCTTCAGTCGTTCTTCAAATACGTTGATTTGAATTTACGAATCGCTCAGCGGATAGCGCAGAAGCAATTTTCCCGCGACAAAATTCGTACCGAGGGCATTGCCGCCGCCCGAACCGAAATCAAAATCCGGGACGAATTTCAACAACAGACAGATGTGGCTTTAGAAAAGGGCGTTGACCAAATTGGCGAAAATATCGGCAGGCTCAATCAATACCGTGGGATGTTCCCAAGTGTTTATGCTTTGAGCCACTCGGATCGCATCGAAGCTCTATCGCACAAGGTTGATTCGTTCCATCTCGCAGCGCCAACATATCCGTCCGCCGCCCGGGTGGATGCCGATGTCTATGTGCGAGTTCATGAATCCATGTTGGTCAATTACGTAGATTCATTACTCGTAGGCCGAACAAGATCCAACAAGGAACTTGCCGACCAAGCCGAAAAGTTTCTCGGTAAACGACCCGAGGCGTTTGGCGACGAAAATCAAAAAGAAGAATGGTCTATTACCTTTGCTCGCGTTCAGCCGTTTCGTGTTGAATTCGAGGACAATCGGATTCGTTTCGGAATTGTCGGCGAACGATTCACCCAAGACGCCAACAGCATTCGTACTCCTTTGATCATTCGCGTCACATTTCAAGTCGTTCGACACAATAATAAATTGTATTTGGTCCGTGATGGCGATACCAACGTTGAGTTTTTTGAACCTGGCCAAAAGAGTGCCAAAGACATAAGTTTCAAAACGTTTCTGGAACGCCAATTGAATGCCGATAAAACCCAGGAGCCAAACGAAGACAATGGCAAAAAGCTGGACAAACTTGCCGCACCGCCTGCTGAAGACGACGGTATCGATGGCGTGGAGCTGCCCAACAACCTATTGCCAATAGACCAACTTGAAGGCCTCAAAAATTCCGAAATCGCGAAACAATTTCAACTTGTTGAGTTGCGAACCGAGGGCGGCTGGCTTTACGTCGGCTGGAAACAAGTCAATTCACCCACGCTCTCACAATTGACGGTCGACACACCAGCAATTCAAGATTACCTGGAAGTCAAAAAGTTGAAGGACTCAAAAGATCCGTCGCCAAACCAAGAGCCGCCTATTGGGACAGGCGTTCAACCAGGTTCCAACGACGCCAAACCGTCACTCGATTCACCCTCGAATTAACGCCTATAATTCGAAACGGCGTCTCTGCTGCGTCGCGTCTTGTTCTATCGTTCAAAATCTATGCTAGGAAACGTCGCGGTTAAATTTGATCCGTTACCAATTCCGATTCGTGGACCAAAAGCCGACAATTTAACAAGGGATTTTCGCGTTTCGCTAACGCCGACTTAAGCGCGAATTTTTCGGGCAAACCACCATCATTTTCGATAAATGCCACGGAATCGGGCTCAAGGCCTAACCAATTTCTATTGTTCATCGCTTGTTCTACGCGTCTACGCATATTTGCGCTTTCCCCCACGTAAAATCCGACCTCACCAGAACACAAAACGAAAACACCAGGATTCTCGAGCGGTCTTAGTGAATCACCAAGCCTTAGTTTCCGAATCCTCTTGCGTTTGTTAGTCCAGTCGCCATAACTTTTGAGTGCCAACTCACGTGCAGCGTGCGAACGCTTTCGAATCGAAAGTGCTGCTAGTCGATATTCTAGCGAACTGACTTCCTCGCCCACGGGACCGAATTCCGCTGCCAACTGGTCAAATTCGATGGCGAATTCTGGAGAGCATAATATATCGTCAAGTGTTCGTCGGTAATCGATGGCTAATAATCGCCAAGCCACTTCGCTTGCAAAACCATATCGATCCATTTGTTCTGCCGTCACGCTACTCGGACGTTGGGAAGACTGCGGAAAGCTACCAGATTTCCGGAGTCGCAAAAGGTAGCGATTCCAAACATAGGCGTTGCCGCCGATGCCTTGTTTAAGACATTCGCCTACAAAGGCAGCGTTCAACTCCTTATCACACAACAGGTAGTCTACGGGGTACCCCTTTCCGGCCATCTGGTACGCGTTGATGACAATATTCTGCGTTTTTTCGTCAAACGGTTTCTTGCGACGTTTTCCATTCGCAGTGCTGGGCGCACTCTTGATCGGGTCCTCGGAACCATCAATGGCACCGCCAACTTCGGTTTTCTCCAATCGCTCGTTGATGTAACGGACGTATTCCCCAGAAAGTTCCAAACCAATCCATTTACGTCCCAACTTTTTCGCGACAGTCATGGTCGTTCCACTACCACCAAACGGATCCAGTACCAAATCTTGTGGTCGACTCGAACTCCGTATGATTCGAGCAAGCAACTGCTCTGGCATCTGACAACCATGAAAGCCCTCGCGTTCTTTGAAAGTTCCAGCAACGCGCGCAAAATACCATGTATCGTGACTGGGACTAAAACCCAAGAAGAAAGGTGCGTCCTGCGGCCGTGTGATCCACGTATTGTCTGGCAAGCGTCCGTCTGGGTTTGCTCGATTGTCGGCATACACCAGCTGACGCGCAGACTTCACTCGAATTTGTGGATTGATGCGATTGAACGTGAAGTTCTTTTTATCTTTCACAAAATGAAATAGATGAGTGTGTGAGCGACTGAACCCATTAACGCAATTCACACCAAAGGTGTAATACCAAATCACCCAACTACGGCAATGAAAGCCAGCTTTCTGCGCTTCCATTTTCAGTTCCGCTGCATACTCGTCGCCTATCGCGAGCCAAAATGTCCCGTTGGGTCTTAGCGCGCGATAAACGCCGTCAATCCACTGTCGGCACCAACTCAAATAGTCTTCGGCTTGTTTCGAATCGTCGTAAACATCGTACTCGTATCCAATGTTAAATGGAGGGTCGGCAAACACCAAATCAACGGAACCTTGCTCGACTTTCGCCAACAAGTTGACACAGTCCCCTTGATGGATTTTATTTATTGCTAATGCCACGCCATTTCCCTTTCCCCGGAATTCTGGCGCGTATTCTACAGTTTTTGACCACTTCTTCAAAGGCAACGCATTCGCGGCACGGCGGCAACATCGTTGCGTGAGCCGTTACCTGCCATTCGACGAAGACGAGCGCAACAAAATTTCTTTCATTTCCCGAACCGCTCGCTCCATCCCGACGAGAACGGCGCGGGAAACAATACTATGACCAATGTTGAGTTCGTGGATTTCTTTTATGGCAGCGATGAGAGAGACGTTACTGTATGTCAAACCATGACCAGCGTCGACTCGCATGCTGAGCTGGCACGCTTGGACGGCTGCGCGTTTTATTTCCTCGAGCCGAGCCGTCATTTCAGAAGATCGGAATGCATGCGCAAACGATCCTGTATGCAACTCAACGATTGAAGCACCCGTTTTTGCACTTGCGACAATCTGTGCCTGGCAAGGATCAACGAATAGGCTGACGGCGATCCCGCACTCGGAAAGTCGCGCAACAGCTTTCGTAACTGACGTTAGCTGACCTGCCACATCCAGACCACCTTCGGTCGTCACTTCTTCTCTTTTTTCAGGAACCAAACACACTTGATCCGGTCGATTCGCTATCGCAATCGCCAGCATTTCATCGTTGACAGCACATTCTAGATTCAACGGCACATTAACGGTACGGCGCAACACTTCCAAATCGCGATCCTGAATATGCCGACGGTCCTCGCGCAAATGTATTGTGATTTGATCGGCACCGCCCAGTTCAGCCAACGCGGCAGCCCACACCGGGTCGGGCTCGTTAGTCTTGCGAGCCTGCCGGACCGTTGCAACATGATCAATATTTACGCCTAATTTTGGCATCTCTCATCAAACCTTATGGAACAGGAAATCTTTGTGTTTCAATTTGGCATCCAACATTATTTGCGTGCGTCAAATTCACTCTCGTTTCGATACCTTGCAAAGGACCAATCGAATGACGAAACGCATCCCAATCATTAGCATCCTTTAACACAACCGCCAGAGTAGGCCCCCAGGAACTTTGTAGTACTCCCGACCAACCAGAATCTCGAATGTGTCTCACAAATTTCTCTACCGGAGAACTATGAAAGGTTCCCTTTTGAAACTCGCGGTAGTAATCACCGCTACGACAACCAAACTCAAAAATCGAGTTGGTAAACCATGAGTAGTTTCTTTGAAAAAGGCTGGGAACAATTTCATCATTCAGGAGCGACTCCATGATCCTTCTGGCCGGTGGCGGAGTGCTCACGATTCTATCAAACGCTTTGAGTTCTTCGATGCCATGCCACCCTTGAAGCTCTGGAAATTCAACAATCGCAATCGGCCAATCTGGAAATTCTATCCGCAACCCTAACGGCGAAGTTGGCGACGCCTGATCCAATCCACGGTCGATCAAGAATCCGCCGTGGAAAAAGCCGTAAGTCCCAATCGCGGATCGTTGTCCACGTCCCAATGCTAGAGCCCATTCACTAGGACTCAATTGTAGGTCGGTTAATAACGTTTGCACGCCGACTCCAATTGCCAATGCCAATTGGGTGCCAGAACCAAAGCCGCAATGCGCCGCTGGCATTTCACCAACAACGATTCTGACGGGCAATTCCATTTCGGCCCCTGCCCGGGCAGCCAATGCCAGCCTTGTTCGCCCAACGATCTGGCGAATTCGCTCGATCGATTGCGTCGGTGCATTAAATTCGTCGTCCCCCTCCGAACGCGACACTGCCACTTGAATTCGCGGCGAATCCACCATCAAACCGCAGCCCCCAAAATTCACCGGTAGCTGCGTACCAACACTCAACAGCCCA
>JAHEAM010000590.1 GCA_024642765.1 Planctomycetaceae bacterium | reverse complement strand
CCGCTTTCCTTGGGATTGCCGATCATCTTCTTCGCCTTTGAGATGAAGGAGATTGTAACAAAAGCAAATTTGAATTTCATCAGGCAAGCAGTGTTTGAACCAAGTCAAACTGAGTGCAGGCAACGACTTGCAGCAAAGTCCTTCCGTCAACCCTCAGAGAACAGGACGCCGTTTGAATCAACCAGCATGAGCGAGAAACGCTGTGATTCCAAGCAAAAAGCCCACCGCCGAAAACGACGATGGGCTTTGCTGGAAAGATAGTCGGGGCGACAGGATTCGAACCTGCGACCTCTACCACCCCAAGGTAGCGCGCTAATCCAGGCTGCGCTACGCCCCGATTTTTTTAACAACAAATGCGGTCGTTTCCACCATTCGGAGTATGAATTGGCGAACCCTAACAGCATCGGCCGTCGAGCAGACCATCTTACCAAAAAATAAAATGCCGGTCGAGGTGGTCCTTTTTCGTAACAGATCTTTATCAATGACGATCCACTCGCAATCGACCGTCGCTCGATGTGTTGCAAGGTCACGCTCCTTTTCGTATTTTGATGGCCATTGAGATTTCATGTACTCTTTGATCTATGCTCGGTCGGAATTCGATGCCAACTGATAATTTTGCTGATCTCCTCACCCAACAAATTCGACTGAAAAAGACGCCTTTAGTCGTTGGTATCGACCCACGACTTGCCCAACTACCTGCTTCGATCCGCGATGCTGCCTTACACGGCTCGGCAGAGGTAACGGCTGCCGAAAAATATGAAATTTTCAGCAAAGGGATTATTGATGTCGTTGCTCCTTTGGTGCCTGCGATTAAACCTCAAATGGCATTTTTCGAGGAACTAGGGCCAAGCGGCATGCTGGCTCTGGCCAACATAATAACCTTTGCCCAAGACAAAGGGTTGATGGTCATTCTAGACGGCAAGCGGAACGATATTGGCTCGACGGCTCAAGCATATGCCAACGCCTACTTGGGCAAGAGACCGAAAAGTCCGTGGGGTGCAGATGCCTTGACGGTTAATCCATGGATGGGATTCGACACACTGGTGCCATTCACTCAAACCGCAGAAAAAAATGCTGCAGGATTTTACGTTTTGTTGAAGACGTCAAACCCTGGTAGCGCGGAACTTCAAGAGCAAAATACTGATCGCGGGCCTCTCTTTCATCAACTCGCCGTACACATTGAACAGCTCGCAACCAAAACCTGTGGCAGTTGCGGGTACGGAATAGCAGGTGCCGTCGTTGGCGCGACCTATCCTGACCAACTGGCAAAATTGCGATCAATGATGCCACATACGCTTTTTCTAGTTCCCGGATTCGGTGCGCAAGGAGGCTCGGCAGAAGACGTTGCCGCCGCATTTGACGCAAATGGCTTGGGCGCCGTAATCAACAGTTCACGTGGAATTATTTTCGCTTACGAAACGCCTGAATTTGAGTCGACCGCAAAATCCAATTGGCAGCATGCCATTGAGCAGGCGACTCACAAAGCGATTGCACAAATTGCAAATGCAACACCAGCTAGTCAACTTCGCTAACCAGTAAATCGCCAATTGCGTGCGATTCAACGTCCAGAAGTGGTCTAACTTTTGGTTCCCATTCATTGACTCGCACTGTTTCTCCAAGCAAACTAGATGGCCAAGTCAACGTACCAATACGTTTGTTAGCGTTTCGGATTTTGCACACCGTAGAATTCAAGTTTAAGTTTCCAATTGCTAGGAAAGAGCCTTCTCAATGAAACCGTTCTATTTGTTACTTTCAATCGTAACCTACTCCATTTGTGCGACACAGATCCTGGCACAAGAGACAAGTAATGAAGCCGAGAGCGCTACCGAAGAAACAAAAAAATCAATATCCGATTTGGTTGACTCGAGCTTTTTGAGTCCGCTCAGTTTTCGCAGCATTGGACCGGCACTCATGTCGGGACGGATCGCAGACCTCGCGATTGATCCGCAGCATCCAAACACTTGGTACGTTGGAGTGGCCTCTGGAAATCTCTGGAAGACAACGAATGCCGGCACAACATTCACTCCCATCTTCGACGGACAAACATCCTATTCGATTGGCTGCCTTGCGATTGATCCCAGCCATTGCGACACAATCTGGGTAGGCACGGGCGAAAACGTTGGCGGCCGACACATTGCCTTTGGTGACGGGGTGTACCGAAGTCGGAACGGCGGAGTAAGTTTTGAGAATGTTGGACTGAAGATGTCCGAACACATTAGCAAGATCTTGGTCGATCCACGTGATTCCAATACCGTATTTGTCGCGTCCCAAGGACCGTTGTGGTCAGCGGGCGGAGAACGCGGATTGTACAAGACGAGTGATGGTGGCGCGACCTGGAAGAATGTCTTGAGCAAGGGCCCTTACACTGGCGTCACGGATGTCGTGATCGATCCGAGCAATCCCGATGTCTTGTATGCAGCTACGCATCAACGCCAACGAACCGTTTGGGCTTTATTAAATACAGGCCCAGAATCTGGAA
>JAHEAM010000134.1 GCA_024642765.1 Planctomycetaceae bacterium | reverse complement strand
AATCACACGCGACGTCAACGTGTTTTTGTTTGAGACCAGTGCCTCGGCCAATTCAAGTCTGCCGCTGCCCTTGCGAATCAGGATGTCGTCTCCCGAGCCAAGCAGCCCCGGAACGCCACGTGGAACCGATTCGCCAATATTGTCGATGCTGCCTCAAAAGAAAATGAGACGCGTCAGAAAGGAGCAATCCTTTCCCGTGTTTTTCAGATAAATAATCAACGGCGAGCGTCTCCGTCGATTAGTCCTCGAACCCTACAATCCAGTACCAACCTGCTGTGTCCGCTGTGTCCCTATTAATGCCCAATTAGCTGGAATGGGATTGGTATCCGGGGAACCCTATTTTGGGGATCGCAAAAGACGTCGTTAAACAATAATCGAAATGTAGCCGCAAAAACAGCAAACTCTTGCAAGAAACGAAAGTCCGTTTGCGCCTCCTTCGCTAGTGTTTGAATTGGCGGCGTTGCGTGAAGATCATCGGTATTTTATGTTCGTTTGCTGCGGCAATCACCTCGTCGTCTTTGACCGAACCACCAGGCTGGATAATCGCAGCGATACCCGCTGCTGCAGCTAACGGAATCGAATCCGCAAACGGAAAGAAAGCGTCGGAAGCCAGCACGCTCCCTTGGGCGCGATCGCCCGCTTTCTCAAGTGCGATTTTCACCGAATCGACTCGACTCATTTGACCGGCGCCCACGCCGATTAATGACAGGTCTTTGGAAAGTGTGATCGCATTGGACTTCACGAACCGTACCATGTCCCAGCCAAACGCAAGTTCTTGCAACATGGCATCCTCGACCTTTTGGTCCGTAACGACTTTCCATTGGCTGCGATCGTCGGGCTGATTATCCAGCGACTGAACAACTGCCCCGCCAACGATCGAGCGAATCTCAATGCCGCCCGTGATAGGAGTCAGCTCGCCAACTTCCATTAATCGCACATTCGTTTTCCATTTGGGGAAAGTCGTCAACATCCGCAATGCTGCGGGGTCAAATCCAGGCGCAACGATCACTTCGATAAACAAGTTTTTCGTTTCACATAAAAACTGAGCCGTCGCAATGTCAATCGTCCGATTCATGGCAACGACAGACCCAAAAGCACTTTGCGGATCGCCCGCAAATGCTTTGGCAACCGCGGTTTGTAGTTCTAATGCAATCGCGGCTCCGCAGGGATTGTTATGCTTGATCACGCTGCAAGCGGGTTCCGTTTGCATACGAACGATCGCCAACGCAGCATCCATGTCTAAAAAGTTGTTGTAGGAAAGTTGTTTGCCGTTGAGCTGTTTCGCTGTGACCACGGATGGGCCAACGAAACGCTTGTCAGTGTAGACGGCACCCAATTGATGTGAATTTTCCCCGTGACGTAATTCAGCATGCTGCGTCAACCTTACGCTCAATTCGTTCGGCAGACCGTCATTTGATTCAAACGCCCATATCCGCGCAAAATAGTCGGCAATCATTCGGTCGTAGGATGCGGTGTGTTCGAACGCCTGCTGCATCAAAAGTCTACGTGTTTCCAAAGTCGTATCGCCGGTGGCTTGGATTTCACTCAACACCTGCACGTATTGTGAGCTTTCGGTTAACACAGCAACAAAAGGGTGATTTTTTGCGGCAGCTCGAATGAGACTTGGGCCACCGATATCGATATTTTCGACGGCTTCTGGCACCGTTACATCAAGATTCGCAACGGTCGCAGCGAAGGGATAAAGATTCACGCACAGAACATCGAACGTAAGAATATCGTGTTTCTGCATCGCATCGACATCGGACTGATGATCACGTCGTCCAAGAATGCCACCGAAAATTTTGGGGTGCAGCGTTTTGACTCGACCATCCATCATTTCAGGGAAACCGGTATAAGCCGCAACATCGATCACGGCGATGCCATCAGCTTGCAAATGTTTTGCCGTACCACCCGTACTAAAAATCTCGAAACCACAATCGCCCAACCCCCGTGCAAGTTCACAGATTCCCGACTTGTCACTTACGCTTATCAATGCACGTTTCACAATTTGCCCTGGTGTTTATGTTTTGTATTCGTTTCGTCGGTACACAAACCGCATGTGTCGTGAGACCTATCGTTTTCGACCGTTTGTGTTTTTGCAAGAGACGGCGACAAAAAAACGCGTTTGTAGCTGTGACATCGCGCTATGACTGGCTTGGTTAGCTGATTTCATCTACAAATAGGGTTGAGAACCTTTTTACCCGTTTGGCGAAATCTTACCACTCATTAACAATATCGAATATTATGAAGCAAATCGAAATTGCAAATGGCCAAAGTATTCCAGCCCTGGGCCTTGGTACTTGGAAAATGTCGCCCGAGGTAGCAGAACGGGTTGTCGAGTATTCGGTCTCAATCGGATACCGCCATATTGATTGCGCTTGGATTTATGAAAATGAGTCGGGCGTTGGGAAGGGTCTCAAAAATGCGATTAAGAGCGGTGTGAAGCGAGAAGATCTGTGGATCACTTCAAAATTGTGGAACAATCGTCACGAGCCGAAAGAAGTTCGAACCGCCATCGAAGAGTCCTTGCAGGCATTGCAGCTCGAGTGCCTAGACCTTTATCTGATGCACTGGCCGGTGGCGCAAAAACTGGAAGTGATTCGAGCTGACGACGGTCATCAATTCTTGTCATTGAATGAGGCTCCGCTTGAGAATACTTGGGAGGCAATGCAACAGTGCGTCGAACGTGGACAATGTCGAGCAATCGGCGTTTCGAATTTTAATATTCCGAAACTGAATCACTTGATTGATTCAACAGGAATCGTCCCGGCGGTGAACCAAGTGGAGTCGCACCCCTACCTGCAACAATCCGAGCTTGTGCAATTCTGCCACGATCATAGCATCGCGTTCACGGCCTATTCACCTTTGGGATCCGGCGATCGACCCGAGGCCATGAAACGGGCAAATGAACCAAGCCTGCTGACCAATGACGTCATCAAGAACATTGCGGCCGAACACAATGCGACGCCCGGCCAGATACTCTTGGCGTGGGCCGTTTGTCGAAACACGATTGCGATTCCCAAATCGGCAAATGAAGCTCGTTTGCAGCAAAACTTGGCGGCGGCTGACCTAGCACTTTCCAATGAAAACATTCAACAAATTGCGAGATTAGACGCTGGCTATCGATACGTTGACGGAACGTTTTGGGAATTACCCAATGGTCCCTATACCGTTGATTGGCTCTGGAATCAGTAAACTAACGTACAGCAACTGAGAAACTTGACCTTACATTCTGGAAAATGAAAATGAAAATGCACTCGCGAGACTTTCTTCAATTTTGTTACTTGATTGCAATTTGCAGCTTATTTGGATGCAACGCGCAAACCGGTCCGGAAACGGCGTCCGACCATGGGTTGATAGTCGATGTCACGGCAGATAACTTTGAATCTGAAATTATTAATTCCGACAAGCCGGTATTAGTCGACTTTTGGTCCCCTTCGTGAGGCCCCTGTTTAGCCATGTCACCTACGGTCGGTAGGGTTAGTGTTGAATTAAAAGATGAAATCAAAGTTTGCAAGGTCAATGTGGACGATGCTTCCGGACTCGCGAGAAAGTACAAAATCACTGGCATTCCCGCATTCTTAATTTTCCGCGATGGCGAAGTCGTTGCACAAGAAATCGGTGGCATGTCCAAAGCCGAACTAACAAAATTCGTTCGCTCTGCCTATTAATTCGCAAAATAGTTGCGATGCAGGACGGCCGCGCATCCATTAGACACAAGAGTCAACTCACTCAAACCAACTCGCGGCGGAGGGCCCAGATGGCCGCTTGGGTTCGGTCGTTCACATCTAGCTTGCGCAATATATTCTGCACATGCTCTTTGGTCGTCTCGACACTAATGCCCAATGACATACCAATTTCTCGGTTGCTCAAGCCCATTGAAACGTGCCTCAAGACTTGAATTTCACGACGCGTCAGTGGAGAGTTTTTCGAAAAGTTTCCCTTGGTCGCGGTCATTTGAACACGCCGTTGACGAATAGGACGCGACTCATCAACGGGTTTTGATGTAGCCGCACCGACAATGGCATCGCGGAGAACATCCAACGGTTCGTGTTTACCGACGTAATCGTAAGCGGACATCGCTAGCGCACGAGCCAGTGGTGTCAAGTTGCCATCACCGGAGAAGAATATTACGGGTGGAAGCTTACGTTCGAGCGATAAGTCGCTCAACCGGCCCAACGTGTCTTGGTTGCCCAGTCGACTTTCGGTAATCACCACCTGTACCAAAGGCCGAACAATCCAGTCGACAAGTTCGTCCGTCGTTCGAGCAACATGGACGATGTTCATCTCTTGGTCGCGAAAATAGCTTTGCAGGCCTTCGATCACAACAGGTTGGTCGTCGCCGAGCAATAGAGAAATGCTCATCTAAATGTGCAATCTTTTCTAGGAATTATTAGAGGCAATGCTCTATCGTAGTCCGAACGGATTCCCTGGGCCATGCCTGCGACTTTTTGCGCGACAACGATTTCAAAGCTCCGATTTGACTAACTGCACCGATTATGCGGATTCGCACGCCGCAATACTTACCACGAATGTTGTTTTGATGGAATTTTGCGACATTTGTTGACCACACCGAACTGTGACCTACATATTTCTAATCGAGCGTTCCCGTTTCACCACGTTTTGAAAACCAATATGCAATCGACTTCATCAAAAAAGCCAACACGTTTGTTACTTGTTGACGACGATCAAAGCCTTGTGCGGTCAATGGGCGACTGGCTCGTTGAATTGGGTTTCGAAGTTTGGACAGCCTCTAATAGCAGGCAGGCTTTCGAAGCGATGAACTCGGAACCAATCGATATTGCCTTGATCGACGTGCGTCTGGGCAACGAAGACGGATTCGAAGTTCTCAACGAATCAAAGCGCAGATTCCCCAAAACCTCTGTGATCATGATGACGGGCTACGGAACGCCGGACACTGGAATCTCGGCACTCCGGGCCGGCGCCTTTGACCTGCTGACAAAACCATTGATCGACGACGAACTGCTGATGTCGATTGACCGAGCGTTGTCGAACCACCAAGTTGTCGAAGAAAACAAAAACTTGCGTTCGCAGTTGGACAACAAGTTTGGTCTTGAAAATATCGTGGGAAATGACGCGCGGATGCGGCGTGCATTTGAAATCATCGACAGTGTGGCCGACACGAAAACCACAATTCTGATCACAGGCGAAAGTGGAACGGGCAAGTCGTTATTGGCTCGGGCGATCCATCAACGCAGCACTCGCAAACGTGGACCGTTTATCGAGGTTGCATGCGGGGCACTGCCAGAAAATCTGCTCGAAAGCGAATTGTTCGGGCATGTCGCAGGGGCCTTTACTGGCGCGACCGGAAACAAAGAGGGCAAATTCAAATTGGCCGAAGGCGGCACATTGTTCCTAGACGAAATCGGTACTGCCTCGCCTGCGTTGCAAGTCAAATTATTACGGGTTCTGCAAGAGTTTGAATTTGAACAGGTGGGTGGAACGAAGACGTTCAAGGCCGACACACGTGTCGTGCTGGCCACCAACGAAGACTTGAACGCAGCCGTCGCGGAAGGTCGCTTCCGCCAAGATCTTTATTATCGCATCAACATCATCAACTTGCAGTTACCGTCGCTTTGCGAACGCGTGCATGACATTCCTGCGTTGGCAGACTATTTCTTACAAAAGGTCTGCCGTGAAACAGGTCGCTCGTTTGATGGATTCGACTCACAAGCGATGACTTCCTTGCAAAACTACCGTTGGCCTGGAAACGTTCGTGAGTTGCAAAACATAATTGAACGCGCCGTTCTGCTGGGAAAACAGTCGCGGATTGGTACCGAAGACTTACCCGCTCAAGTTACCGAAGGTATTGCACCCAAAAATGCCGTTTCCATGTCCAAGGGCAGCCAAAAGTTGACGTTAAAGGAAGCACTCGAGGGACCCGAGCGTCAGATCATCTTACAAACGTTGCGCGACAATAATTGGAGCCGGAATGCAACGGCAGACCAACTTGGAATTAACCGCACAACTCTTTACAAAAAGATGCGAAAACTGGGACTAGAAACACCGGGATTCGCCTACAACGATTAGGCGTATCGTGAGGCGATGGTCGTAAAGCCAAACGTCGAAAAGACAGCAGCAACAATTACTCGACGGCGCGCCATTCGGCTTGATAGGTGAGGCCGAGTTGCAGAATGCGTTGCAGTAAATCTTCATAGCCAATGCCACCTACTTCGGCTGATTCGGCAAAGTCTTCACCAAAAGACAAGTTTGGGTTGGGGTTCGCCTCCAAGACAAAAATGCCTCCCGAATCCGTGACGCGCAAGTCAATTCGCGCATAACCGCTGAGACTGAGACTACGATAAACTCGCTTGCAAGTGTTCGTAATGCTGCGGGCAAGAACTGGATCGAGATCGTGCGCTTCTTCGGTCACGATACCGAGTTTCTTTTGATGCTTGAAATCCCATTTAACTTTTGCCGTCGCAATCTGCGGCATTCCTGCGGGGGCTTTGGTGAACTTCAGTTCCCAAATCGGAAATGTCGTCAGGCGGCGGTTGCCACAAATCCCCACGTACATCTCACGGCCTTCGATAAACGATTCGACCAACGCATCGGTTCGCAGTTCCGTATGAATATATTCAACGCGATCGATCAATTCATCATCGGAATAAACGACGGATGATTCGGTGATGCCAAGTGACGCCTCTTCTGAAACGCTTTTCACGATCATGGGATAGGAAACACCGCGAGCCTTCGGAATCTTCTTGCCCAGCGGAGCGACAAAGAACCCAGGCGTTCTAATACGGTGAAAGGCCAAAATCTTTTTGGCCAACGGCTTGTCGTGAGCCAACAGCAGGCCGCGTGGATTACAGCCAGTGTATGGCTGCTTCAACAGTTCCAAGTAACTGACAATGTGCTGATCATAGACGCCTACACCGTTGAATTCTTCGAGCAAGTTGAAGGCAACGTCTGGCTTGAATTCAGTAATCGTTTTTCGCAGAACCCCCAAGTCGTCGGAGATCCCCAACGGCACGACGTCGTGACCAATGTTTCTGAGCGTCGTAACAACGTCGTACTCCATTTTCCATTCTTGGATTTCTTCGTCCGATAGGCCTGCGATCGAGTCAGGTGGCACGAGCGAATCGTGCATCAGCACATTGACTCGAAGTTTTTTCATAGAGCTACTCTGTGCTGGCTTCCGTGTAATGTATTCATGGTGACGGTCGTGACCATCGCAATCAAGCGATACTTTAGTGTCGACAAATCGCCGGATACTGTCAGCCCAAGCCCTTCAGCACTTTCGATCATCTTCCCTAAGACCTGATGAACATTATAAAGGTTTTCGCCCGTCCATTGGGACACAACGCGACAAACTTCTGAGCGGTATTTCTTAAGCAAAAACGCAGCCGAATCACTTTTTTTCGTTTGCGTCTGTGGAAATAACTTACGCAAATGAGCTTCAAAGTTCTCGGGAGCACAATCGATTTCGAATTTTTCGTGCAAGGCCCGGTAGTGTTCCCGAAGCGTCTTCGTTATTCCACTAACCGACTCGATCCGCATTTTGGATTTGACCTTCGGAACAACGTTGATCAATTCGGTCATCATCTCGTCAACAAATTCGAGTTTGTGGAGAGCTCTCCATCCTTTGTAATCATTTTTCCAACGTTTGCCGGGCGCCAGCCATACCGCAAACGTTTCCGCGAAATCTTCAGATGGATGGCTTTGAGCATACCAAGGTTCGAGATGCGTCACATAACTTTTGCTGTTCGGTCGCGGGCGATAGTACTCAGGGTAGGGCGAGAAGTAATTTCCAAAAACTTCGCGGTACGAGCGTTTCCGATGCAGTCGATAGGCCGTATCGATCGCGTGTCCCGCCTCGTGCCGAAGAATCTTCAGCAATGAGTTCCGCGTGCCGCCCTCAACCTCCATCATCTGTTTTCGTTCCAGTCGAACGAGCCTGGGATTTGCCAAGTAAAACGGTATCGCGATGCCAGGGATTCCGTCAGGGCTAAACCACTCATCGCTTAACCAACAATTCGGGCGACAGCGAATTCCTCGCTCAGTCAATTCACCATAAAGTTGCTCTATCGTTTCCTGCAACGGAGACTCATCAATCCGCAAACCAAGATCGCAAATGCGGGTGTCAAGCAATTGTTCTTCGGTGAGCTGCCCGATTCTATTGGCTCCTAGAGGTAGCTTTATTCGCGATAATGGGCTGTATTTCTTTTTCATTCAACTCAGTTCTTTAACGATTTCGTTGTCAGGAATTCTTTAGTTATCCGAACAATTTGCACCCAAACAACTTTGCCCAAACACGCGCAAAGTTTGATTCATTAGCGTCTTAAAGTTTTCAATCGACCTTTTTTGATCAAAATGGCTAATTTTTATCGCGAAATACTCGGATCTTTTCCAGAATTTCAAGTCTAAAAGGGCAGCATCCACAACACTAATGGTCATCTTCCTGCATACGAAAAGTATCAACAGAAATCGCCGTTTGGCAAGGACAAAAATCGGTTATCGGATTTGAATTCCGAAAGTCCATTCGCCTGCGACATCAGTTCACCCTTTGTCCAAAATAATTGCCTTAGATCAGCGCCGGGTTGTCGATACGAATTAGCTCTCGCAACAGTTCGCGGCGACTCAAAATCCCAAGCGGCTGCTTGTCCAAACCGATGACTGGCAAATGCCTAACGCGGTGAAGAATGAAGGTCTCGACAATGCGTTCCAGCGGATAGTTGGGCCGAATCGAAATTAATTTACGTTCCATGTGAAGGCTGATTGGATCGGCTCGCAATGAGGGATCGAATGCACAGGCCAACAACCTTGACTCCGTAATAATCCCGGCCACCCGTCCCATTTCGTCCGTAACTAATAGGGTTGAGACGTCTTCCGCAAGCATAAACTCGATGGTCTTGGCGACCGTAACTTCCGCGGAAACGGTTTTTGCTTGGGAAATGGCGACGCCGGCGACTTTCATGCTGCTTCCGAGAATCAGTTCATGGTTGAGAGAAAAATTCGATACACAAATCGTCGCGAATTTTATCGAGACGTCAAACCCAACGGGTTCAAAAAAAACGACGCTGCCTCCCTAATCAGCACAACCGATCGCTCAAGAATTTTCAAATACGGTC
>JAHEAM010000589.1 GCA_024642765.1 Planctomycetaceae bacterium | reverse complement strand
ATTGTCTGAAATCGCTAGAGCTTGGAGAGCAAGATCAACGCTGTTTGCAGCCGAAAGTACTTTCCCAGAATGGAATTGGGATTGTGCGGCGGCTACATGCTCGCGTGTTGCCCCAAAAAGATCTTGGGATTGACCAAACAGTCGATCGATGGAAATGCCGTTTTTGATTTCATCAAATGCCTGCTCTGCAGACCAGTACTTCTCATCAACAACTTCATTGAGACGCAGAATCAAGGCAGGTGCCGAAAAAATCTCTCGAGCACGATCTATTGAATTTCGAATCGGTCCGGTTTTTTGCTGAAGCGTCGCGATGTGTTCGTTTGCTTTTCCATACAAGCTGGGGAATTGCTCATGCGCGGCGATTGCCGCCTGTGTCCATTCATCCGATTGTTTGAGTGCGATTAACGCTGCGTCTTTGGCTGCCGTCGCCTCAGACAGTCGTCCTCGATCGATGGCCGCAAGCGACGCTGCGGCTTGTTCGCTGGCAATTTTGAGTTGTCGATCAGGGTTATATTCGTCGTCCATAATTTGCGACTCTGCAATGTTTAAGCTGCGAGCCAATTCAGTGCGCGCAGCCGAAATCATTGTTTTTGCAGCTTCAAGATCTGATTTAAAATCAATGGAAACATATTTTGCTAACGCTGTTAGTTGTGTCGTGGATTCAGCCGTTTGCTCAAGTTCGGTAACTAGATTTTCCAGTGGGCCTTGAATCCGGTCGTTGACCGCTGTTGAAAAAAGCGAGTTTAGTTTTTCGCCGGCAATCCGCAAGGAATCATTGAGCCATTCGGTGCGTCGTCCCATTTGCTGCAAGTTCGTGTTGCCTTTGGTGTAAATGGGAATCCCGTTCTGGCGCGTTTGATCGATGGTGTCCGCAATTCGTTTTGTGTCGTCGAGTATTTTGCGCAGGTTGGTTGCGGTTTGCTCCTTGATCCGTACTGGATCGCGCGCGACGTTGGCTAGTCCTTGAGCCAACCGAGTTTGCACCTGCGGTATCAAAGCGGATTCCAACTGATCGACAGGAAACCAGCTGTCGCGTTGATTCAATGCCTGAAGGCGGTCTTCCTGGGCTCGTATCGAATTGAGTGATACTTGAAGAGCCTGCAGGTCGGACTCCGCACTTTCCAAAGCTCCTTTTAGGCGGGCGAGATTCTGTTCCGTATGGATTTGATGCTTTGTCAATCGTGATGAAAAATCGTCAAAGGTTATCCAGGCAATGGTGTTGTCCTTTGAGTTATCTTGAAACAACGAGGCATTCAAGGCTTTGCCACCCATCAATCGCAAACATGAATGATATCGCGCCGAGCTAATAAGGTTTGCGAGTTGGCCGATTGGCGAGTGGGGGTATAGCAGCTCATGGGCTTGTGATGTAATTCTTTGGACCTCGGCAGTACAAGCGTTCGAAACGTCGATTTGCGATTGTATGAAAGCTGTGAGTCGCACAGTTTCGCCGTCGTGCCGACTATTAAAGGCCTCGAGCGGTTGGGAAAGAATCAAAGCAAAACGGCTTTGAAGATCGTTGCCAGTGTTTGTGATGGTTTCGCTCAGTAACACGCGTTTATCGAATTCATCGAGCGCAAGTTTCAATGTGGGACGCCGACGCCAGTTTAGTAACACGCCGACGAGCCCAAGGACACCCAGGAAGGCGGCAATTGCTGCGTAAATCGTGTAGCGAATTGTAGCTCGTCGAGCGATTGCCTGTTGTTTGTGTTCAGCTGCGGTGAGAACTTCCGCCTCGCCTTCGCTGAGTAGTTTTTGTGCTTCATTCAAAAAAGTAACGAATGCTGGGTCGCCGGCGTTGTGGGAGACTTTTGCATCATCAATCTTTTTGCGAATTGGACCGTTGAATTTTTCGCTGATTTCAGGATTATTTGAATAGAAAGTCAGTTTATCCCAGCGGCGTTCGATAGGTTCCAGCAGCGAATCAAAAACGTAGAAACTTTGGTAGTCGGCCAAGGCTTTTTTGATTTCTTCTTCGAGTTCAATGATCTGTTGGTTAGTCTGGTATGTGTTGTCTTCCGTCAGCTTGGCCTTGAGTTCTTTGGCACGGTTTTCCCAGTCGAAAGTTGTACTGCGAGCCAGTTTAGATGCCGATGCCTCCGGAAATTGTGTCTGAAACCTTTTGATCTCGGTTGCGACCTGTACGATTCGTTCATCTTGGATGTGTTTTATTCGCTCCTTCGATTGAAAGAGATCTTGTTGACGTTGACGTTGTGCACGCTCCAAATCTGAAAGGCGTTTTTTCTCTGAATCGATTTCGTTTTGAATTGTGCTTTCGAGCCTGCGATCGATCATCGTGATTGTGTTTTTGACCGCATCGACAATGCGCCCCCCGTTCCGCATGGCCTCGATCGCCGCGTGATCCAAATCGTTGATCCACTTGGATTCGCCCAAGCGTCGTCGGTCTTGAGCGTCGCTTGCGAAATAACTGAACTTTCTTTGTTCGAGGAATAGACAAAAAATGGCTCCGTCGGCTTCGCCAGTTTT
>JAHEAM010000133.1 GCA_024642765.1 Planctomycetaceae bacterium | reverse complement strand
GGTTTCGAATTTCTTCCGAAGGCTACGACCCAATCGACGCCACCGCCGATTACCTCTCACGCATCAAGATGTTTCTGTTCTACCCTGTCGATAAACAACCATAGGAATTGGCCCGAAATAACTTCCCCTTTTTTCAACCCGAATGCGTAAGTTTTGAAGTTGCACGGTTTCGTCGATCTCGGAGAGATCACAGCCATTAGCCGGTGATAATCGAATGGCCATCACCCGTTTGCGGTCGCATCACAACTTGATCCAAAAGGGATCACAGCAGTCAATGGCTGCGATCCCTTCAGGCTCGAAAAGCGATGCTTGCTCAATTTTTTTGCCATTGTCTTTTGAGGCTTCCGCCAAAGTCTTCGCTCGCGAATGGACCGAGGCCGTAATCATGACTTCGTCTGGCACAACACGAACTTCAGCGGAGCCGCTGACAGAAATCGTTGGCAGAGGTTCTTGGCCGTTCATAGTTGAGACTCCGGCTAATAAAGTTGCTATACACACTACAACCAAAAAGCGATTTTTCACGGCGATGTCTCCAAAATGATAGGAGTTGGTCAAGCAATTGAATCAAACGTATTTTATGTGGTTTACCGAAATTAACAAATTCAAGTTTCACATTCAAAGCTAGGTTTGTACCGAAATCAACTGTAGCTTTATTTATGACCGATAACGCGCACGCTCAATCACCAATTGATCCACTGTAGATTCTTCGCAAGTTTGGCAGCGGCGACGATCGCTTCGACCATGCTGCCTGATTGGGCAATGCCCTTCCAAGCGATATCGAAGGCTGTTCCATGGGCGACGCTGGTACGAATGATAGGTAGTCCCAATGTAATATTGACGGCCTGCTGTAGCTCCAAGAGTTTCAAGGCTATATGCCCTTGGTCGTGATACATCGCAACGACAACATCGAATTCGCCCGCAGCAGCTCGATGCATCAACGTATCGCAGGGCAGGGGCCCAGTAGCCGAAAATCCAGCGGCATGAACAGCAGCAACCGCAGGTCCGATTGTTTCGATTTCTTCGTCGCCAAACAGACCGCCTTCTCCGCCATGCGGATTGAGGGCAGCGACACCCACCCGCGGGGCACGCGCAAATCCATCGGCCGCTAACATCGCCTCCGCAAACCGATTCGCCAATCGGCAAGTCTCCTGGATTTTGTTGTTCGTCATTTCCGCAAAGACATTTCTGAGCGCCGTGTGCAGCGTCACGTGAACAACACCCAAACCAATATTTTCGGCTTGATACTTTTGGATACGTTTCGTCGCCACTGCCGCAGGTGGCAAGTACAACATCATCGCGACTTTTTCGACACCGCATTGTTCTGCAAGAAACTCGGTGTGACCAGGAACCTTGAATCCGGCCAAATGAATCGCCGCCTTGTTGAGCGGTGCGGTTACAATGCCATCGATTTGTTTGTTCATCGCGAATTTCGCTGCGACGCTCACAGATTCTATCGCCGCTTGCCCCGCAATTGCGGAAACCGATCGCACAGCACAATGATCGCAATCAACATCGATCTCCCAGACAGGAATACGGTCCGATCGATCATCAACATCGTTCAGATCTCGAATCGAAACAACTTCCATGTCGCATCCCAACAGTTCGACCGCCCGTTGTAAAACGATTTTCCTGCCAATCACAAATCGTCGACCGGTGGCCAGAGCGCGGTCGTTTCGCCAACTTCCAACAATGATCTCAGGCCCGACACCGGCAGGATCGCCCATCGTGATCGCCAACAACGGCTTGTTCAATTCTGAAACGTAACTCAAACTAACCTCTTGATAATACAAAATCGGTGCAATTTTGCTTTTGAACAAAGTCTAATGCTTGCCAATCGTTTCGATAAGGGACGCAATTGTTCCATAGCCACTTTCAAAACTAAAAGCCAAACCCATGCGAGCTGTCGTCCAAAGATCAGGTGCCGCTTCCGTCACCGTCGGCGAGGAAATTGTCGGCGCCATTCCTCATGGAATTGTCGTTCTGCTCGGTGTCGAAAAAGGTGACACGCCGCACGATGTTGCGTTCATGGTTGACAAAATTCTAACGCTACGGATTTTTGACGATACCGTTGGCAAGATGAACCTTTCCGTCGAGGATGTCGAGGGGCACCTGTTAGTTGTGAGCCAATTCACATTGCTCGGTGATGCTCGTCGCGGTCGACGCCCAAGCTTTGTCGATGCAGCACCCCCGGAAATTGGTAATGCCTTATACGAGGCATTCATTGAAGGCGTCAAATTGCGGGGCAGGGGCGTAGCAACTGGACGATTCGGGGCTGACATGCAAGTCGCTTTGATAAACGACGGGCCAGTAACAATCTTGCTAGACTCACGAAAACTGTTCTAATGCCAAAGTCATCTATTGAAACAACTTACTTCCGCTCGCGGTCTTTTCGATTTGTTCTTTGATATGACTCAAATCAACTCCGAAAGGCGGTTCGATAAAATTCTCACCCCAACGATCTCTAAATACCACTAGGCAAAGGGTGAGTAAGCCGGCATAAGTAATGAAGTTGGAGACGCGACTGTCGCCTATGAATTTCAAAGCAGTACCTGACGATTTCTTGATACGAATAATCCGCCCACCCAAATCGACGGAATAGATTTCGTCCAACAGCAAATGCGAAAGGAATCCCAACACGACTGCCCATGCTTTGAAAACACGCACTCCGATTTCGGGAGATAAACACAAAAGATAAGTAATCATTCCCGCGATCAGCGCTGCGGGTATGCTGTGCCACATGCCGCGATGCTTCGTGAATCGACGAAACAACGATCCGAGACCAAATCGGATCCCAACGTACATGACCCCTGAAACAAACACCATCGTTTCGGGCGTCCAACCAAACTGATAAAATCTCCGCAACATCATCATCGGTACCAACACCGATACGAAACTTAACATCTCGCGCAACGGCACTCCTGAGTCGCTATCCAAATCGGGCAGCATTCCAGCAACGCTGCACAAAGCACCGGCCATCAGCGAATGCGGCACTGAAACGTCATACACATAATGTCCAGCTACACCGTAGGCGATACCTAGCACTGTGCTTGTCGTTATATGTGTTTTGAAATCAGCCACCGAAACGCGACTCCTTCTGTTTCACTGATGTTGTGGTCGATGGACTTATCCTGAATCGCTCGAAAGAGCAGGGGAGGGCAACGAAACCGTTTGTAGTTTATTTCGTTACGCCTACAATCTTCCACCAACAACGCAACTCATCCAAGATCAGTTCGCACGCTAGCACCCCCCCTGCCTCGCTTTTTTCGGATCAATTCCATTCGTATTGAGTATGACGATTGTTTCCTGTCTAATCCGACTCCGCATTTGAAATCACAGTTGACTGTTTTCGGAATTTTTGGAGCGATGACGGCATGTCCCCATATGACATCTTGATTTTGGTTGTTTTTGGCGGTGCGATTCTGTTTGGGCTTTGGAAAGGCTTGGCCTGGCAGATCGCCTCGTTGGCCGCCGTAGTCGTCAGCTATTTCGTTGCGTTGAATTTCAAGCAACCGCTAATGAATCTACTGAAAATCGACAAACCCTACGCGCCGTTTCTCGCCATGTTAATCATCTACCTAGTCACAAGCCTTGGGATTTGGTTGGCTTATGGCTACATTCGCGAGAACATTAAACGACTTCAATTGAAGTCCTTCGATGCACAGGCTGGTGGGCTGTTGGGTGCCGTTAAGGGCGCGATCCTATGCATGGTCATTACGATGTTTGCCGTCACGTTGCTCGGCGACAACGCGCGTCGCTATGTGGTTGCAAGTCGTTCAGGCGGATTGATTGCCAATGCGATTAATCAGCTTAATGCAGTTGTACCTGTTGAACTGCACACAATGCTTGATCCGTTTGTGCAAAAATTCAATCAGAATTTGGCGGCACCATTACCTCGACAATCAGAACCCTCGGGCAGCGGGTGGCCGGGCAGTTTTATCAATCAAAGCGGAATCACGCTTTCAAATACTAGCCAGCCAATCGAAGGCTCATTTCTGAATAAAGCACAATCAAACTCGAGCATCCCAGACTTCAGTGTGCAAATTGCGCCAGGAATTAACACGACAATAAACGGTCAGCAAACATTGAATCAAATTGGCGAGCGGTTCCAACAAAAACTCAACAACAGTCAACGTCTCCCGTAGGTCATTGAAAAACCTTGCAACGTACAGCCAATTCGTTCTCAACGGAAACACATCGCAACCTTTTCGCAGGGGATCGGCTAAGTTGGCGACGCTGAATCACTCAGCGGAACGAATTCCCAGCGAAAAGCCAGCAAACTCCCTAAATCAGGCACTCACAACCGAACATAAGAAACATTATCGGACGTTGGCAATAGGCTGAAAAAAGGCCACTTCTACGAAATCGATTCGCGAGTTCTACTCAGCACCGCATGCTACAGCAACGCGTCTGACCTTTCATGAAATCGCAAAACAAAAGCAAGAACATCCGAACCGTGTACAGCTGAATGCTTTGCCCGAAGTCCATACGATATGGGCTGAGGAAACTGTCCACCTTAATAAGAACAGGCCGGTAGGCCGATCAATGCCGTGTTAAACCTTCGGAAGCCAATCCCGCGCAAACGATCGGCGCCAATTGCTTTTTCATTTTCTGACCAAAGTCGGTCAAACGCCGGCTTCGTCAAGCTCAAGATAGGATCCAATTTTACGAAATCGGTCGTATCGCGACTGCAACAACTCGTCTATCGGTTTGCGGCACAATTCTCGCAAGTTGCGTTTAAAAAACGATCGTAACGTTGCGGCCATATGGTGATGGTCGCGATGAGCACCACCCAGTGGTTCCTCGATCACATCGTCAACGACTTGGAAATCTTTAAGATAATTCGATGTGAACTTCAAGCAATCTGCGGCGCGCGGCGCATGTTCGTGGCTTTTCCATAAGATTCCCGCGCAGCCTTCAGGACTGATCACCGAGTAATACGAGTACTGCAACATGGCAACGCGATCGCCGACGCCGATTCCCAAGGCGCCGCCGCTGCCGCCTTCGCCAATCACTACACAAATAATAGGAGTTGGTAATCGAGCCATCTCCAACATATTCTCAGCGATCACCTGAGCCTGTCCGCGTTCTTCTGCGCCGATTCCAGGATAGGCTCCCGGAGTATCAATCATACAGATAATCGGCAGACCATACTTTGATGCCAATCTCATTTTGGCCATGGCCTTACGATAGCCTTCGGGATGCGCGCATCCAAAAAAGTTTTCGCTGCGTTCACGAAAGTCACGACCTTTCTGATGGCCGAGCACTAGTACCTTCTGGTCATCTAAACGAGCGAAGCCTACTCGAATCGCGCGATCATCTCCAAACTTTCGATCACCATGCAACTCAACAAATTCACTGAACACGAGCGACAAGTAATCAACCGTGTGGGGACGATTTTTGTGACGCGATACTTGAACAATCTGCCAGGGCGTCAAGTTCTCGTAAATCTCGCGTGTCGTCTTAGTTAATTGTTGACGACGTTGTCGCAATGACTCCAACTGATGTGGCGAATCCGAACTAGCAGATTCGAGTTCATCAATTTCAGCTTGCAAGTCCGCAATGGGTTGTTCAAACGCTAGGTAATCCATTTCAATGCTCTTCTCTCAACAGTATTGGGAACTGGTCCCATTTCTTGGAATTATTCGAAAGTGTCCTTCGATTCTCGAACGCGAATTCCGCCTCTGAATATTCGCATGCGTCGGAAGTTCAACAAAAACTCAGCCATGTCCTGCAAGCGGTCTTCCGGCTTCTTCGCGATAAGTTTTGCGACCAAATTAGCAAACTCCGGTGTCACGTTTTTGATCGCCGCCTGCAAAGAAGGCACCGGTGACCGCAAGTGTTTCATCAGCAAGTCGTCAGGGTTGACAGCCGTATAGGGCATTTTTCCCGAAACTAATTCGAACAACATGCAACCGAAGGAATAGACGTCGGCTCGCACATCAAGCTTTTCGCGGCGAATTTGTTCCGGTGAAATGTAACTTCGTGTACCCTTGATCGCCTTGGGTTTGTTTCCAAACAGGCTAAACCCCGTTTTGATTTTTTGTGCAATTGAAAAGTCGATCAGCTTGACCGTTCCCTGTTCGTCGGCCAAGTAATTGTCAGGCTTGATATCGCAGTGCAACCAACCTTGCTCGTGAACGTATTTCAAACCCTCGGCGCAAGAAGTAATAATATCCGACAAATTTTTATCGAAGAACTCTGGACGTTCCCGCATTTCAATTTTCAAGTTCTTCGCGTTGAACAATTGCATCGAAATGAATGGAATGCCATAGGTGTCATGGTAGTCAAAAATTTTGATTACGTTCGGGTGCTCGAAATTCTTGGCAACATTGGTTTCGTGTTTGAGTTGTTCAATTTCGACTTTATTATTCTTTTGACTCTGCAGCAGTATTTTGAGTGCGACGCGGTCCTTCTCGCCTTCGCGCGCAGCCTCCCAAACCTGAGTTGTATTGCCAGACCGAATCAACCGAACAAGTTGAAACGGCCCAATAAAGTCTTTGCCAACGGTCACTATTCTTTTCCAGTAGTTTTTTGTTCCCCAATGTTTCTATTCTAACCAAGAAGCGAAGTAGCCGAAAGCAAGGACGAACTGACGTGATCGACGAATTGGCGTTTCATTCGCTTAACTGCGTCTCAGTCGTCGCATTGGGAATTCCATTTAATCTCTCAACGCTAATCGCATTCAAAGCACTGGCGAGTCATTCGCCAACCTACATAAACTCGATTGGGTACTCGACGTTTACAAGAAAGAGCCCATGAGCTGGCGCATTCTGCCCAGCATTCGAACGATCTTTAGATTCCAATGCTCGGCGAATCCACTCCGGTGCCTCCCTGCCCTTCCCCACAAATGCCAGGGAACCTGCGATGCAACGCACCATGTTATATAGAAATCCATCCGCCGTTACTGAGATCAGAAAACGCGAACCGAAACGCTCATATTCTTCACTGATCGTCAATCGCGAAATGGTCCTGACGGTCGATTTCCTTTTCGATCCGACTGTTTGAAAGGCGGCGAAGTCATGCTTCCCAACCAGATAACTAGCCGCAGTTTGCATGTCCGCTAGGTTCAAATTTGGCGGTACATACCACCATTGATGTCGTTGCAATACGTTGCACATCGGGCCTGTTTGAATTTGATATCGATATGTTTTCGCAATCGCGTCACGAATCGCATGAAATTCTCTGGGCATTTCTTGGCATAATACCACGACAATGTCTTCTGGTAACATTGCATTCAGGCCACGCTGCAGCGTCTCCAGTGGCAAGCGAGACTCCGTCCTCAAACTGCAAACTTGACCTTCCGCATGCACGCCCGAGTCGGTTCTGCCGCTCGACGTGATGCGCCGACGTTCAGCTGTCAACTTTTGCCAAGCGGCCTCCAATTTTGCTTGAACGGAAACACCATTGGTCTGAACCTGCCATCCCACGTAGTTCGCGCCATCATAGGCAATCGTTAGTTTTAAGAACCGCATTTCGTTAGCTTACTTGCCACTACGAGTTGGGCAATTTGGACGGCGTTGGTCGCCGCGCCTTTTCGCAAGTTGTCACTGACGCACCAAAACGCGACCCCATTCAGCGAACTCAAGTCGCGCCGAATACGCCCCACGAAAACTTCGTCGCGTTGATCACAATTGCGGGGCATTGGATAGCTCCCTGCCACGACGTCGTCTTGGACAATGATACCTGGCGCAGCGTGAAACAACTCTCGCACTTCATTTACCGAAAGTGGCCGCTCAGTTTCAACCAAAATCGATTCGCTATGACAGTTGGCAACCGGCACACGCACGCATGTTGGACAGACTTGAATCGAATCATCTTCAAGAATCTTTTGCGTTTCGAAAACCATTTTCATCTCTTCCGAAGTATATCCTTCGTACTTGAGCGAGCCGATTTGCGGAATCAGATTGAATGCGATTGGGTGCCGAAACGTTTTGGCTGCGAATGACTGATTCCCCAAATTGGCTCGAGTGTTTTCAAGAAGTTCGTCCGAGCCTGCCACCCCTGCTCCACTCGTCGCTTGGTAGGTTGAAACAACGACTCGTTTGACTTTAGCTGCATCGTGCAGAGGCTTGAGCGCAACAACCATTTGAGTTGTCGAACAATTTGGGCTGGCAATAATTCCCGAATGTGCTCGAATCGCGTGCGGATTGACTTCGGGAATTACAAGCGGCACGTGCGGCAACATTCGGTGATAGCCACTCTCATCGATGACGATGGCTCCGCGTTCGACAGCCCACGGCGTAAACTCGGCAGCCACTTCATCAGGCGTGCTGCCGATTACAATGTCAATGCCTTCGAACGACTCTGGACAGAGGGTTTCGACCTCGTGTGAATGGCCACGAAAGACAACTTGCTTTCCAGCAGATCGCTTGGATGCCAGGAATTTGATGCTCTCGAACTCCACGCCGCGCTGCTCGATTTGCGCCAATACGATTTGGCCGACGGCACCCGTCGCACCTACAATTGCCCAGCGCAGTGACATAAAAGACCCTCTCGTTAAAAAATAGAACCATGGCGTTTGCCAAATCTCGCCACGCACTTGATGCAACCCAAACGTTAAACCGCATTCAGCGGTTAACTACAGGAGTAACCGAACGAATTACGTCGCAAACCGAACAAGCATGCCCTGCATTACTTTTCGC
Source organism: Planctomycetaceae bacterium (assembly GCA_024642765.1). Taxonomy (GTDB): domain Bacteria; phylum Planctomycetota; class Planctomycetia; order Pirellulales; family Pirellulaceae; genus BJ22. The sequence goes on along the minus strand of JAHEAM010000133.1, from coordinate 461 downwards.
TTTTGAGACCTTATTTTGCGCTAATGTCGGCAACTTGCCAACGGCGTTGAGGGTACGGCCACCATTGTCGCGGCCAGAAAGAAAGATTCGCAATGATCATGATCATTCCAAAGGTCAGCATACCCATCGCGATGCCGATTCCGAGATGAACCGCCACCGCCAAAGCCAGCCAGATTGGACGCGTCAACTTGGGCCAAATCAAAAACGGATAGCTAACCTCCCAAAATAAGGAAACATAGGTCAGGATATTGATGAACCATAGGTACTCGGCCGTCCAAGTCAAATCCAATGTCTGATATTCGTTGCTTGCGAACGCCAACCAAATCGCCGTGCCATTCCACCACGTGTCACCTTGGAGCTTTCCGACACCAGCAAAGAAATAAACAACGCACATGTGCATCTGAATCAATCTCAAAGAAATGTTGGCCATCACGCTCGGCAACGCCCCCCCCCTCCCTTTT